>JAYEGG010000250.1:0-2639 GCA_034658995.1 Methanobacteriota archaeon
GTTATTTTTTCTTGCCAGGGCGCACAGAATCGCAATCGAGAGACCAATCAACATACCTGAGTAGTTACGTGGATTGCCGAGTTATGCGCGCTCTTGCAGCGTTTCCGCCTCCCCTACAAGACGTTTTCCGGAGGCAACCTCGTCGATGCTGTGAACTGCCGCGCCAATAGTCCTCTATCGTTTTTTTGATCGTGTCAAAATCGATCCTGTCGCCCTAAATGGTGATTTTGACGTTTTTGGTCTTCTGATCGACCTCATACAGGCTTATATTCACACCATTTATGCCACCAAATGTTCCAATCGTGTTAGCGATCTCAATGATTCGTCGGGTTGTGAAGTTTCGGCACATCAAGAACCGGTCATTTTATCACAACTATAATATTATAGGTATATACTACCTGATGCTTCATATCCGGAGGTTTAATACTTATAAGTTTCGTGCCCCATATATCTATGATGATCGATCTGCATACTCATTCCCTATTGAGTGACGGTGTACTGATACCGGCTGAACTCGTCCGTCGCGCTGTTATGCACAACTATTCGGCTATTGCGATCACAGATCATGTTGATTTCACGAATATCGAATTTGTGCTGGATGCAGTTAGAAAAACCTCATTTTTAGAGGATGAATGGGGAATCCAGGTTCTTGCCGGTGTGGAAATAACCCACGTCCCGCCCGGAAAGATCGCTGTACTCGCAGATAGGGCAAGATCACTTGGTGCGGATATTATTGTGGTGCATGGCGAGACCATAGTAGAGCCAGTGGCGCCAGGCACGAATGATGCCGCGCTCCGGGCGGATATCGATATCCTGGCACATCCGGGCATCATCACGCCTGACGAAGCAGAACTCGCACGTGAAAGCGACATAGCACTTGAGATCACAGCAAGAGCAGGGCACAACCGGACAAACGGACATGTTGCACGGATTGCAAGTGAAATCGGATGTGCGCTGGTCGTGGACACAGATACACATGCACCAGAGGATCTGATCACTGATGAAATGGCGTTTAAGGTGGCAGTGGGTGCAGGGCTGGATGAGCGTGGCGCGCTGGCTGCGACCAGAACAAACCCAAAGCGTCTGGTTGAGGGTCGGTCGCGCGGATGATTGAATGTTCAGCGCAGGGGTTTTTGAATATACTCGACACCGGCATAAACTGCGATTTTCGTTCTTTGCGTCGTTGCGCCCTCGCGTCTTTGCGTTTTCGATTTAACGCGAAGGCGCAAGGGCGCGAGAGACGCGAAGGGGATCATCTCGGTCATCACGTCCTTCATGTTGGTGTCATCCAACCGACCATCGAAAAAGCTCGGGTTTGTGGCGGTGCGAAGTATAAATCTCATGTATACGAGATAACTATCGGCATCATCGGTGTCTAAAAACTCTGTTCCGAAAGCACCAACCATGCAACAATTAACCCCGGCTCATCTCGCGCAGCGTCGCGCCAAACTCGGATTCTACGATGTGATTGACACCGAGCGTCTTTGGGTGCAGATCGATCTCGACCATGACTGCATCATGACCCATCTCTTTTAAGGGGAGCACCTGCCGCGGTCCGTTGGTTACTGATATGACTTCCATGCCAGCCAGCGCGTCCATCGGGACAGCGTGCGGAACCCCGGATATGATCGCAAAATCGAACCCAGGGTATTTCTCACCGATAATCTCACCGGCACGTTCTCCGGCAATCGGATACTCATCCAGTCCGCCAATGGTCTCGTGAATCTCCACGCCCGCGCTCGATAGATCGCGCAGTATATCTTCTGCATACCCTCGCACTCGCGGAAGACCGATATCAGTACTCAGGTTTGCGATATTGACGATCCTGGAATCAGAACCGATCTGCTCTGCAACCTCGCAGACCGCAAGCGGGATGTCAGCAAACATGTATGCAGTCTCTTTCTTTGCATTCAGTATGTTTATGCAGTTTTTCCCGGCTTTTAACAATTCAAGAATATGTTCTGCGACCCTGTATTTGGTGTCGCCGCGGGAGGGTTCGAGATATGTCTTGCTTGCTGCCCCGTGTCTCTGTTCGAGAGCGGTCGCCTCTTTGAGCAGGATCTCCTGCCGTTTTAGCTCGGCGTCATCAATGATACCGACATCCCGGGCTGCTTCGAGCGTCATGATCACCCCGTGGGTGTTCTCATGGTACCCGGCATGTACCTCGACCACGATGACCGGAATATCGGTGTTGACGTCCTCGATCGCCTGATGAAGGTCCTCCCCTATGATCATGCTGGTGCATGTCCCGACGATTCCGATGCGCTTTGGGTGCCAGAGGTCGATCACCTTCTCAAGCATCGACGCGAGCAGTTCGCGCCCGCCAAACACAAAATCGGTGTCATCCATCGCTGTTGTGACCACCCGCAAATCGTCCTCCTCAAGGAGGCGGGCGTGCTTGAACGAGCAGCCAGGTGGACCGTGCAGGATCGCCACATCAGTGTCCAGATCGCGCAACGTGTACAGCGCAGCAACGATCGCACTCGGACGCGGGTGCATTATCTTGATATCGTCCATTATGCCTGATCTTGGTACCTATCGTATTAATATTTGTTATTCCGGGCAACTATTCTGACCCGGCAGACCGTAGATCAGAGACTTTTTAATTTCTTCCGGATAAGTGGATCATGGCAAAAAAA
>JAYEGG010000251.1:0-2632 GCA_034658995.1 Methanobacteriota archaeon
AGCCCGTTACCAGGCTGCGTGCGGGGTTCAGTTCTGAGGTGGTGGCTAGCCTTTCCTCAGGCTGGATTTTCACCAGCTGGCGAATATGAATTTATCTCGGCACGCCTGTGTTAATCTCGTGTAATCTTGTGTAATCTCGTGGTTTTTCACCTCAGCTAAACACATACAAAATTATTAGACAGGATTAACAGGATCGACAGGATATACCGCAATGTCAACATCCTGTAAATCCTGTAAATCCAGTCAAAATACCATGCTTTTTGAAGTGGATACCCAATTACTTATACCGTGACAATGCCACCAATATTATACAATATCTAAATTCTAAATGGCAGGTGATCCGAATGTCCAGTACTGTGACACACATATATAGAATGCATGAAGCTTGTGGCGACACAAAAACCTGAGGGGTAACCATTTCTACGGATGAATTCGGGTCAATGGTGCGGACGATAGAGGTGTTATCTGATAAAGACCTCATGGCGCAGATCGGAGACCGGTAAAAGAGATGATGTCAAGGTTATGGATTTCAAGGAACTTGCGCAGGAACTCGGAATCCAAATCTCGTTTTTGTGTTTGATAGCTTCGATTGTAACTGTTTTTTCATTAGGGTCTATTGTGCACATATACTCGGGCACACGGCATAAACTGCGATTTTCAGTTCTTTCGCGTCTCTTGCACCCTTGCGTCTTTCTCGTTCTCGATTTAACGCGAAGGTGCAAGGGCGCGAGAGACGCGAAGGGAATCGTCTCTGTCGTCACGTCCTTCATGTTGTTGTCATCCAACCGACCATCAAAAAAGCTCGGGGTTGTGGCGGTGCGAAGTATAACAGTGCATAACAGTTCGATGAGCTGTAGCCTACATTCCGGATACTTGGGTCTGCGCGCAAGTTACACTGAGCAACCAGGGTACTGACACAGTCGCATCATTGTCTCTACATTTCTGGCGGGTTTCGGTTGTGTACACGATGAGTCCAGTCATAAAAAACTCCCTCCAGTATAAAAACGGACGTGAGGGGATTCGAACCCCTGACTTGCAGCTTAGGAGGCTGCCGCCATATCCTGGCTAGGCCACACGCCCGTGTGGACGAGAGTGGTATATGCATCGATCATAGATAATCCTGTGGTTCCCCCGGAATTGTCGGCTCAAACGCCGGGGCATGATCCGGAGAATCCGGGGAGGCTGCGCAACCTTTTTAACGGATGCTCAATCAATAATCGATGCCACTACAACGGGACAGTAGGGTAGCTTGGCCGATCCTCGAGCGTTTGGGACGCTTGGACCGCGGTTCAAATCCGCGCTGTCCCATTTAATCGCGCCGCTGGCGCCATCATCATGGATGTGGCGCTTGCGCCGCGGCAGGTGTACCAAACATGATACACCCGCTGCATCAAGTTATTTGTATAAGATTACCCGGACAAACTGCGAGAACATCCGGCTGTGCAGGATAAGCTACATGATGCATTTAATCAAACACATTCCGTGTGAATATCGGATCGAGGAAACGACATGCGTGGCACAGACCGTCCAACAATAACACTCTTCTGGGCACTCATTCTCATAATAGCCGGCATCCGGATTCTTGCCGGCGAAAGCGTGGTGCCGGCATGCTTGCTTGCGATCGTTCTACTGACCTCGGGTATCGAGATCCCTGTCGCGCGTAAAAGGATGCAAAAACCGGGCTACACCATAGAGTCGGTGAATATACTCGAAGAGATATATTCGGTCGAATTAGAACGAGATTTCTCAGATAAGAAGCGATTTTTTAACACGACGATCACGCTCAATCTTGGCGGATTCCTGATACCGCTTGCAGCCGCGTTATATCTTGGCATAACACATCCAAACCTCGCATCGATTGAGATCTGTGTCATCACAATCGCTGTGATATATATCATGACACCATTCAGGGATGGAATAGGGCTCGTTCTCCCGGGTTACAGCGGTGTCGTGCCGCTCGCACTCTCGATCTTACTTGCGCCGCCCGGCGATGTCGCTGCTGCGACGTTCACGGCTGGCGTGTGCGGCATCCTCATCGGGTTATGTGCCGCACTAAGCAGCATCGACACCGAACAGCAGGGAAGCCCGCGGATCAGCCTCGGCGGCGCAGGCAGCTTCCAGGCGATCTACATGACAATGGTTCTTGCGGCGCTGGTGTCATCGATCGGGTGATCAACCGGCAGATCCCCCCAGTTGGGTGAAACCGAAATTCACTTTCACCCCGCTCTTAGATCATTGATTTATATATGTGGGCTTAATGCGTGTAATGAAGACTTGCACAGCCCTACACGATTCTGGGCAAACCTGCAGATTCTTTCCCCTCTTTTTATTTTTTTTTATTTTTTGGTTGAATCAGTCAGGCGTTTGAATTTGAGATTCTGTAACGCGCATAAATTATTAGTGATAGTATTATTATGGAAATTATAATAGCCGGTATCCGGAAAGTATTTATCGGTTCTTCAAAATAGAGACTCATCGATATTGCACTGATAATACTGGTTAATATGCCGCCGACAGCGCCAAGAACATAATCCCACAGCGAGACTGATTTTCGCTTTTCTGGTGTCGGTTCGTTGCCCGTGTCGATACTTATGGTGGCATTGTCACCGATATCGCCGGAGAAGACAACTCC
>JAYEGG010000252.1:0-2617 GCA_034658995.1 Methanobacteriota archaeon
CCCGGTCCCTGAAAGCCCGCCGAACCTGTTGCCAAGGATCGGGTATCCTGACTCGATATCAATAGCCATCGCCCGCACGGTGTTGATGGCAACCACGGCGTCCGCGCCGCCCTCTTGCGCGGCAACCCCGATCTCTGTGATATCTGTGACATTTGGAGTTAGTTTTGCCCAGACCGGGATATCAACTGCATCTTTGACCGATGATGTGATCTCCCTGACAAGAGACGGGTCGATGCCAACAGATGCTCCGTACCGATCTGCGTGTGGGCAGCTCAGGTTCAGCTCGATCGCATCAGCCACATCGCACATCCCGAGTGCAACTTTTGTAAATTCCCGGGCATCAGCGCCAAAGACACTCGCAATCACCGGGACCCCTGCCGCGCTTGCTATCTGTAGCTCTTCACGATACTGGTGATAGCCCGGGTTTGGCAGCCCAAGCGCGTTTAGAAATCCGCATTCAGTCTCAATCATGCTCGGGTTCGGATGTCCTGCTTTTGGGTCACATCCGATGGATTTTGTGACGACTGCACCTGCACCGTTACGCGCAACTCGCAGTAGTGATGCACCCGTGGTTCCAAGGATTCCCGCGGCAAGTAGCGTTGGATTTTTCAGTGTTAATCCGGTTATAGTTATCATGACCAATCAGTATATGGCACAATATCTTATGGATGTTTCTATGGGTAATCTCTATGAATTTGTTTACACGATGATTTATCATGCATGGTGATCATAAATTCAGTTTCTCAAAGATATTTTCCACTATAACGTGGATGGTGATCAAAAAGTATATATAGACCCTATTTCAAAAAGTAAGTACATAGCAACACCATGCATTAATATGGTCATAGAATAGTGGTCTATTCTGTACATCGTTATGTGCTTGGTGTCGGTGCATAAAATCGAATACGCACCGATTAGTTGTGAACCAAATCAGACCACAGAAGGAGATACAAACAAATGGCAAAGAAAATAATACCGTTGGCTCCAGTTGAGCGACTTATACGGACTGCATCAGATGGGGACATTCGGGTCAGCGAATCGGCACGCGGCGCCCTGACCGAAGTGCTTGAAGATATCGGTATAAAGATCGCTAAGGAAGCGATCATCGAGACAAAGCACGCTGGTAGAAAGACCGTCAAAGCAGAAGACATCAACAGGGCGATTGAAATTCTGAAAATGTGAGTTTTCAGTGATTTCAGAGTTAAAGCCGAACATTCACCGCCCAAAAGCGTAAAATTATCTTTTGGGCGGTCTCGTTTTCTTTTTTTGTGGAGTATCATGAACAACAATCTCACACATGCGGAACTTAAGAAACACAGGCAGGCTGGACGGATTCTCGCAGAGGTGCGTGAGAAAACAGCGAAGAAGATAACAGTGGGGGCAAGTACCCTTGAAACCGCCGCTTTTGCAGAGGACCTGATACGCAGTCTTGGCGGGCAGCCGGCATTTCCGTGCAATCTCTCGAGAAACGAGGATGCCGCACATTACACGCCGGGTGTGGACGACACCCTGGTGTTTGGCGAGGATATGGTAAAACTCGACATCGGCGTACACATCGATGGCTATATCGCGGATGCCGCCGTGACGATCGATCTTTCCGACCACCCTGAACTTGTAGAGGCATCTATTGCCGGGCTTGCGGCGGCAATCGACCTGATTCACGCGGGAATCAACACCACTGAGATCGGGGCAGCTATCGAGAACGAGATCAGCGAGTTTGGGTGCAAGCCGATCGCAAACCTCACAGGACACGGGCTTGGGAGATATCTCACACATGCCCCACCAAGCATCCCGAACGTCCCCGTACGCGGCGGAACCGTGCTTGTCGAGGGGCAGGTGGTCGCAATCGAGCCGTTTGCAACGTATGGTGCGGGCAGGATCCGGGACACCCAGCGGTCTGAGATTTACCATCTTGCAACCGAAAACCCACCGCTTCCGCGTATCCCGAGAGCAAGGGCACTACTCAAGGAGATGATGGAATATAAGACACTTCCGTTTGCGAAGAGGTGGTTTTCCGGAGAGAAGATTGATTTCACATTCCGGAATCTGGAAAAATCCGGGGTGATCGAGTCTTACCCGGTTTTGACGGAAGTTACGGGTGCGCTTGTGTCACAGGCAGAACACACCGTGATCGTTACCGCTGACGGCTGCGAGGTTACCACCGGATGATGCCAAAGGACCTGATCTCCATAGCAGACCTGACACGCGAGGAGATCCTGCAACTGCTCGATCTCTCTCTCGAACTGAAAGAACAACGCGGCAAACCCCGGGCGCAGACCCCACTTGCGGGCAGGAGTCTTGCCATGATCTTTGAGAAGTCGTCCACCCGCACGCGGGTCTCTTTTGAGGTCGCGATGACCGAACTCGGCGGACATGCGCTGTATCTAAATTCCAAGGATCTCCAGCTCGGGCGCAGCGAGACGATCTGCGACACCGCGATGGTGCTTTCACGGTATGTACATGCGATCACCGCACGGGTTTACAGCCATGAAACGGTACGTGAACTTGCGAAATGCGCAGATATCCCGGTGATCAACGCACTCTCCGACGCAGAGCACCCGTGCCAGTTGCTTGCCGATTTACTCACGATCAGGGAGCGCAAAGGCGAGTTTCAGGG
>JAYEGG010000253.1:0-2614 GCA_034658995.1 Methanobacteriota archaeon
TGCACAGATCAACCGCCACCATTCACCAAAAATCAGTGAGCGTTCTCTGAAACCTGCATTTATCCAGTAACTGCATCTCACTTTGCCATTTGACATGCGGAGTGCGGATTCTCTCCCGCAGGTCACGGAGCGCATCATCGATGCGGTCAAACCGCCTCGCACCCGAGCCACCACCACTTCCGGTCAGCGCGTCACGGACCGCCTCCCGGATCACCCAGACTCCAAGCGGCGCCCAGTAATCAGGAAGAATCTCTCGCACGATGAATACTGATGCCTGCCGCTTGATCGAATGGAGATACTCAACAGCAGCGGTTCTTGCTGCGTAATATCCCCCGGCAAGCGACGAATACCCGCGTTTCCCGCCATACTCTTCCCGGTCACTTCCGATCCACAATCGATCAGACCAGACCGAATCCGGAAGCCATATCTCGATTAACTCAAACGAAAAACACCGGGGGATCAGCAGGATCTCAAAATGATTGCCGAATTTCTCAGTGGTGAATAAAACAATGTCTTTTATCTCAGGATAATATCTGATATCATCGAGCAGCATCTTTCCGACCATATCATCGATCGCTGTGATCGACCACCGCGTGGGAACGAGTTTCCTGTCCTTCCCAAGCAAGCCAATCGAGAATATGCGCGTTATGTGCTGCTGCGGGATGCTGCTTCTGTGCAATTCACGTATCGAATCCGCAGCAAGCACATCAGTATCTGACACGAGATAATCGATCTTTGTGGGGACTTTCGGGTTCTCTGTAAGCGTGATCTTCGTGAGTTCGCCGGCTGGACCCATCGGCATCAACATGCCATCAAAAGCCATCCGTGCAGCCGGCGGTCTGGCAAACCACGCCTCGGCGTCTACCGGCGCATCAGCCATCGCCAGTTCCTGTGATGTGAGTAAAAACGGGTCATCCGGAGTCTTCACGTTCAACCTGGTGTATGATCGCACCAATCTTGATCGCATCCCTATAATCTCATCGATATTCTTGTTCAGGAGAATTCCCGGGTCTTCGTACTGCTGCGCCTCATCGCCGCCGATATTCGGGGGTATCAGCGGACCTGCAAAGATGTCGGGGTAGCCCCTGCGCCCGACAAAAACCGACGGCGGGGATGCTCCGGACAGATTCGTTGTTTTGAGATCTGTTATGGTCTCGATCTCCTTGAACCGCTCCAGAATCGGGCATTTCGGGCGTCCGCACAATCCCTTTCCCTTGCAGTTGACGCACTGGTTCATTGCAAGGAGGTATTGGTCAGGGGGTGTAAAATAGATGGCGGTTGAGCTGGCAAGGGATGTGTGGATGATGTTGATACTGGCGCCGCGGCGTTGCGCGACTCCTGCCGGACACCCCCCCATATTTAGATACCTTTAAATCAGTGCACAGCAGAACTGTACCACTACGATGGGCTCGTAGATCAGTTGGAAGATCGCTGCCTTTGCAAGGCAGAGGCCCTGGGTTCGAGTCCCAGCGAGTCCATAGATGAAATCGAAGACGACGTGGATCAAGGCGGACGCGGGCAACTGGGATGCACAGAAGAATAGAATCACAACAAGTCTCGAATCCGGCGTGGAATGCGTACTCACATCAGAGGATCATATCGCTAAGGTCCGCGAGCTTGGTGATATCCTGGTGGCGTCACCGCTGCCGCGCGAAATGTCTGAAATGCCCGACATCGTTGTTGTTGGTGTAGGTGGGGAAGGCGACGGGACAAATCCACTCCCAACCGATCTAACCGGATCAATGGACATCATCACGGCGCAAAAACTGTCTTCCGAGGGAAAGACGGTTGCCGGATACGTTGTTATACAGAACAAGGAGTATGAGCGGTTCGCAGCCGAACTCGGGCGTGCTTGCGACTACCTGATCACGGTAGGCACTGATTGGAAGGTGATTCCACTCGAAAACCTGATCGCAGGACTCTTTGAAGAAAACGTTGAGATTATAGCCGGAGTCCGTGATTCTGATGAGGCGAAAGTCGCTCTTGAGACGCTCGAACACGGATCAGACGGCATTCTAATAGACACTGATGACCCATCAGAGATCAAGCGCATCACAGGCACTGTCGAACGCGCTGGCACGTCGGCAGTCCCACTTCAGGTGGCGCGGGTGACCGCGGTCAAACCCGTTGGCATGGGTGACCGGGTCTGCGTAGACACCTGCTCACTGATGACCGTCGGCGAGGGGATGCTTATCGGATCACAGTCAAACGGACTCTTCCTGGTGCAATCAGAGGCAGAAGACAGCCCTTATGTGGCGTCACGCCCGTTCCGGGTCAATGCAGGCGCGGTTCATGCGTATGTGCGGGTCGGCGAGAAGACGCGGTACCTCTCAGAACTCAGCGCAGGCGATCTGGTGACCACGATCGATGCGGGTGGCGAGCAGAAGGACGCGATCGTCGGAAGAGTCAAGATCGAGAGGCGACCTCTGACACTTGTCGAGGCTGACGTCGATGGGGCTGTGATAAAGACGCTTCTGCAGAATGCTGAGACGATAAAGCTCGTTGGCGCAGACGGCGCCCCGATATCGATCGCGAATCTCAAAGTTGGCGATGAGGTGCTTGTTCACTTTGAGGATTCAGCGCGGCACTTTGGCATGAAGATCGACGAGACGAT
>JAYEGG010000254.1:0-2589 GCA_034658995.1 Methanobacteriota archaeon
GGTGGGGCCATAATTAGAATTGCTGACCCGACCCAGTCCATGCCGTGATCACACGCTCCCACATATACAATAAGATGCAGCCCTGCACTGCCCAATTTTCTTCGACACGAAATCTGGGAACGGTTATCGAGAAGTGCGATATCCATGCACGATATATGCGAGGAGCCCGATCGCGGCAAAGAGCGTTTTAGCAGGGATATGCAGAAGCATACGAAACATTTATAGATACGCGGCAGAAGACCCCGTTACTTGTAGCGGGGAGGAAGTCACGCGCCGCCGCAGCAGACTATACTTCGATAATAACTTGACAGGTGGTGGGAATATACCCAATCGCAATGTCTTCTGGCATTGTGCCACCTGGCATAATATCTGTTCTTTGTCAAAAATCAGAAAATGGAGCGATGATTAGCAGTTTTCCGTTCAGGAAAGATTATATAACAGCAATATTCAGTATCGCTATGGTGATCGTATGGAAGAACAGATAGCATCTTTAAACATGCCGCTAGCGATGAGCCGGGGGATCGAGGTTCTGGTGGAATCCGGAGAATACTCAACAGGAAGCGACGTATTGGCAGATGCCTTTCGCGTGTTTTTGGAAAACAAGCCTGAAAAGAAGACACTCATCGGCACAGAGCTGTACCGGCATGGGCAGGTTTCCCTCATGAGAGCCTCAGAGATTGCCGGCATGGACTTTGAAAGCTTCAAGGAAGTGCTAACAGATCGTGGTATTAGTATCAGGACGGCAACCCCCACGGAAGATGAGTTGGAGGAAGAAATCGAATACCTTGGGATGTTGTGAATGATCGTCATAGATACGGATTTTGCAAGTGTGCTGGCTAAAGCGGAGATAATAGAGTTGGTTAAAAAGCTATTTTCGGGAAAACACGATCTGATAATCACTCCAAAAGTCTATGAAGAATTGGAAGTACCAAAAGAGTATGGATATACATATCCTGATGAGATATTCAATAATATAGATGTCTTGACAGCGGAATCCGTGGAGCAGGAACTGTACATGGGTATGCTTGGTAGCAACCCCGCTCTGGGCAAGGGTGAACTGGAGTCCATCGCTGTTTGTATGAACCGTTCGGCTATTTTTGCAACGCTCGACGAAAAAGCCATGCGATTTGCCAAAACTCGCAGCATACGTGTTCTGCATCTGCACACGGTTCTGAAAATGCTCTTGAAAACAGGGTTATGCTCTGAAAAGGATGTGTTGGACATCATCAAGAAGATTGAAAAGACGGATAAGCGGACGATCGAACTCAAGCTCGTGTTTGCGCAAGCGTAGAGTGATCCAACGGGGTCAATAGACTACGTTTCCACTCACCCGGCACAATATGCGTCTCTGCAAGCGCCGTCAACCTAAAACCCAAACACCCTCCTCGCGTGTTCCATCCCGCTATCAAATACCTCTTCCCCCATCCTGAGCGGTATATTCTTCTTTCTGAGAGTTCCCATTATCATGCGTACTGTTACACCGGTTATCTCTGATATCTCCTTCAAACTCCCCTTTTCATTTACATAGAGTTCGATCGCCTTCTCTATTCGGTACTGTTCCAGCCGTTCCTCTATGAATTTCCTTGCCAGCGTACTCTTTGGTATGTGTTCTGCCTTTGCAAGTCTACTAATAGCCATATCGACATCTGCGCCCAATCGAATGGTTATTGCGGTCGTATCGCTCATTTTCTCCCCTCCAATGTGTGGTCAAGTGTCTGTATTGCGCTATCAACTACGCCCTTCTTCAACACCCCATACAGATCGTGCAAACGTGCTCTTGATTCGGAATGTGTCAGATGCCCGGTTGCAAAGAGTGTTATCACAATGTTCGCTGTTGTCAGGTATGTAAGATCTTTCTGCTCCATGAACCAGAATACATCCGAATTATCTATCAGCAGGACAAGGGTTGGTTCCCTGGATAGTGCGCCCAACAGTTCTGCTTCCCCGGAACTCGAGTTGACATAGTTTCTCATCTTAATCACGCTCTCTTCGTCCACTCCTATGAGTTTGATCTTACCGCACTCCAGCATATCTTCAAATAGCGAAACGTCACTGGAGTTATGTGCCTTTCCAACCACTATTTCATCATATATCCTTGGCGTTATGTAGATCACATCAAATAAATCGGATAACTTGTTGGTCAATTCCAGATGATAGATGTTTATCCAGAAGGATGTGTCTAATAATGCTTTTGGTTTCATTAGAAGTAATGTGATATAATGTGTACATAAACATTTCTCGTGTCTGCCACCGGATCGGTGCACCTACCTGGATTCCATCTCAGCAACATATAGCACGGTATGCATAATCGAGCATGATGCGATCCACGCACTCGGTCACGCGGGAATTCCACCGATTTCGCCTCGCGACAGGGTAGACCGCATCCGCCCGCAGTGCAGCGGATGCGAATGCTACCGCAGCATGGATTTCCCTATCAGAGAGGCGCGGGTGTTCCTCGATTAACTGTTTGAGGCTCTCGCCAGCAGCAAGTTTTTCTATAATCGACTCGCCCCACTCACCCCAGATCTCGGCGGTACGCCTGCAGCGACTTCACCGTTATCCTGTGCCTCATAGCCGTCTCGATCCCCT
>JAYEGG010000255.1:0-11061 GCA_034658995.1 Methanobacteriota archaeon
AGGGAGTTATCTTCGTCGTCACGTCTTTCGTGCTGTTGTGCATCCGACTGGCACATGCAAAAAAGCTCAATTTGTGGCGGTGCGAAGTATAGCTAAACACGTGCCTTTTTTCAAAAATCGTGCCAGCCACGCCCAACCTTCTCCTCGGGGCACCCTGGTGACCTCACCCATCGGACCCAATAACACATATTTTCAGGAATTATTGCATAACATCGGCAGAGAACGGGGTAAGGTAGTAATCCCCTGATTATGGTGTGACAAGCGAAACTTTTAGGTTTTAAATCAAAAACCTAACTTTGTTAGGGCAAGCTTATTGAGTACCTAACATGCGATGACTTGAAAGACGTTTCACCACCGACGAACGTGTGTTCTGACGTGGTGCACTCGAAAACAAAGGAGAAATCAAATGAAAATAGATAACACCGTAAATCTGCTGATTATAGCAGTGGTAACTGTGCTACTGATCACGTCGCTGTCAGCGACCGCAGAATCAGGAAACATTACTGCACTTGCGAATACGACCTCGGATGCAAGCGGAAACTACACGTTCACAGACATTCCCGCCGGGGATTACGTCATATCCGTGGCGTACTACACACCCGCGATGGGTGGCAAATGGTTCACAGGACGGACGTATACCAGTGTGGACGGCGGAGCTGTTGAAAGTGACGTCAAGGTATGGCTGACCTTCGGAAACAAGGAAGATGCAAACAACATACAGAACGCAAGCATTGATTCGAGCAGCTTAACAGGCACCTCAACGATCTCAGGGCAGACGCTCGCACACAAGATGGGTGGCGAGGTGGTGGCGATGACGAATGCAACGGTCATTATAAGCAGCTACCTCAAAGGCGATCTTAACTGTGACGGTAGTCTCACATCGACAGATGCGCTCATAATCCTCAGGATGAGTGCCGGAAGCCGCGAACCGGTGCTGGCAGGCGACATGAATGAAGATTATGCAGTCACATCGTTAGACGCTCTCATGATCTTGCATGCGGAGTAGCGCTTGGGGGATACAGATGAACAACAATTTTTGCACGGCGGAAAAAGATACGCGAAACCGCGGCATAACATCCGTACTGCTGGTTGCAGCGCTTATCATGGCGTTTTTGATTGTGGCACTGCCCGCAGCCGCACAACCGGAGAACATGACTGTGCTTGCGAAAACAACCTCGGATGAGAATGGGAACTACACATTCTATGATCTCGCCCCCGGAAATTACACGATCAATGTAGCATACTACACGTCCGCGATGGGTGGCACATGGTTCACCGGAAGCACGAACACCAGTTTGGGTGAGTGCGAGAATCTCTCAGGAACCGAGGTGTGGCTCTCCTTTGGGGACGCTGCAGATGCTCTTGATATCATGAATGCAACAGTAAACTCAAGTGGCGTTGCTGGCACCTCAACGATCTCAGGGCAGACGCTCGCACACGGCATGGGTGGTGTGACTGCGGTTATGGCGGGTGCAACCGCCGTTCTGGTGCAGATGGCTGATCCCGGAGACGACGGCTCTGGCGGTGATAATATTGATGGTGATGGTGAGGGCGGCGACGAGGGCGAGGGCGAGGGCGATCTGCCGCCTGCGGACGTACCGGTCGTGCCGGCACCAAATACAACAACCGATATAGACGGAGGCTTCATCTTTACCAACCTGCCGGAAGGCAGCTACACGATAACAGCACTCTCCGGAGGTGCAATTGGAAATGTCAGCGTGGAAATTGGCGCAGGAGCGCACATAAGCGATCTTGAGATCCGGTTAAACGATACCGCGGACAATGAGACCGCGGACGCTGTCAGAAACGCGACATGCAACAATTCAGGGGGCTCTTATGGTGCGGCTCTGGTTGCTGGCATGGTGCATAACATCCCTGCCGGAGACTCTGCTATCGTCACAGTCACGAGCTACACCGGAGACGGGAATCTTGGATGTGTGAACAGGGATCCCGAGATGGTGTTCTTCCTGCAATCGGCAGGTGATGTCTTCTTAGCCCGGAAAACCGCGGATAAGATCGGTCTGAACATAAGCGTGTACGATAGTCACACGCTTCCACCCGACCTCAATCTGACGACGTATGACGTTATCTTTGCATCGCACCTGACAACAAAATCGATTCAGGACGTGCTTGTGCCGCTGATTGAGGCTGCAAACGAGAGCGGCGCGACTGTGATCTGCACATATCCGGAGCACCTCACAAACATCAATCTAACCGAGCATCCGCACATCATGGAGTACTGGAGCAGTCGCAACGAAAAGAATATGGAACAGCTTCTGTTCTACCTGGGTTGCGAGTTCTGCGGTCTTTTTGGCATGATCGAAGAACCTGATATCACCCCTGATGACGGAATCTATCATCCGGATGCGGACAGAATCTTTGAGAACTTAACTGCGTATCTCGAGTGGTACAGTGATGACGGGGATCATCATGTCTATAATCCTGATAACCTGACACTGGGGATCGTATTCTGGAAGTCGCGGGAAGGGACTGGCGAGATTGGTGTTGTGGACGCACTCATCAGGGATGCAGAGGCACGAGGAGCGAACGTTATTCCGGCGTTCCAGCCGTTCCTGCTCTTTGAAGAGAACCTGACCATGATGTTTAGGGATGGTAACGAGTCTGCCGTTGATGTCATGATCGATCTCGGGCTCGGGATGGGTCCGCTCACGGTGATGGTTAAGAAGCGGCAGTATCTCGAAGCGATGGATGTTCCGGTCTTAAAATGCATCGAACTCTACACCACAGTTGAAGAATGGGAGAACGAGACAACCGGGAAGGACGGTTACTTCAATATGCAGATCCCTGTGATGGAGATTGCAGGCGAGATCGAGTTCATCGTTGTTGGAGGACGGGTGTACAATGCGACATACAACGTTGAGATCATTGAGCCTATCGACTATCAGATAGACTGGGCGGTCGATCGTGCGCTCTCGTGGGGCAGTCTGCGCCACACAGATAACAGCGAGAAACGGGTTGCGATTCTCTATTATCATCACTCCGTTGGAAACGGCAGCGCTCTTGCCGCAGCAAACCTTGATGTTGCGCCAAGTATCGTCAACCTCCTTCATGCGATGAATGATTCAAAACGGGGCTACACGCTCGGCGATGAGATACCGACGGATAAGGAACTCCTTGCTCTGGTGCTCTCACAAGGGCGGAACATCGGGGTATGGGTCCCTGACCAGATCAAGAATGTCGCGGAGAACTATGATGTTGCACTTATTCCGGAAGATGCGTATCTGGGGTGGTTCAACAACATGCTACCCGAAAAGAAGAGAGATGAGGTAGTAGCGCGGTGGGGCGAGCCTCCGGGCAGAATCATGGTTTACGAGAACGAATCCGGAAAATACCTCGTGGTTCCGAAGATAACGCTTGGAAACCTCCTGATTGCACCGCAGCCATCGCGCGGGGCAGAGCAGAATATGACTGCGCTCTATCACGACCAGTCAGTTCCGCCGACGCATCAGTACATCGCATTCTACTACTGGTTAAACCACGTCTATGAGGCTGACGCCATCGTTTCGATGGGAAGGCACGGAACACAGGAATGGCTGCCCGGAAAAGGCGTTGGCTTATCTGTGAGGGATTGCTGGCCCGCAATCCTGATTCAGGACATGCCTGTTGTGTATCCGTATGAAGTGGAGGGTGTTGGCGAAGGAATCGTTGCGAAGAGGCGGGGTAGTGCGGTTATGATCGACCACCTGACGCCGGTTATCGTTGCAGCGGGACTCTACGGGAATCTCTCGAACCTTGAGCAGACGATACCGCTCTATGAGCAGGAAGAGAACGGCACGCTCAAGCATGCGTACAGGGAGCGGATAATCGATATGTGCCGCGACCTGAATCTCGATTATGATTTAAACGTTAACTTAACCGAGATTGCGGAATCAAGTGACGACGGTTTTGAGGAGTTTCTTGAGGGTGTGCATGACTATCTCATTGAGATTAAGATGACGTACATGCCGTACGGCTTGCACATCATGGGAAAGCCGCTATCAGACGACAGTCTCGTGGATATGACAAAATCAATTCTCGGGTACGATTTCAGGGATTATATCGAGACCAAGGGAATCACTGACAACCAGACGAAAACGCTCATCCGGGAGGTTATCATCAACGGAACAACTCCTGATGATGCACAGATGCGTGTTCTCGGGTGGTCGGAGAACGCAACCGGTTCCGGACCTGGAAACGGGGTGGTTGCGAAGACGATCTCTGATGAGAACGGGAACTACACGTTCGCAAACCTTCCTGCCGGGAATTACACGGTCGATGCGACATACTACACACCCGCGATGGGCGGCACATGGTTCGTCGGATGCAACAACACAAGCGTGAGCGCGGGAGCGGATCAAGACGGGGTTGATGTGTGGCTGGGGTTCGGAAGCGAGGAGGATGCGCAAGAGATTGTGAATGCAACCGTTGATCCAGGCGACGTCTCTGGCACTGGAGTGATCTCAGGAAGGACGCTTGCGTATGGCATGGGCGGAAAAGTGATGACCATGGATAACTCGACAGTCGTCCTGAGAATGGAGATGTCAGGTGAAGATGCGGCAGAGACGCCACTCACCAACTTCTTAAACCTCGCAATCGAGTACGCAGATAATCTCCGGGGCTGCGAGATTGAGATACCACAGACGCTTGACGCACTCGAAGGAAGATATATCATGCCCGGACCAAGCAACGATCCGATCAGGAACCCGGATGTTCTGCCGACTGGCAGGAACTTCTATGGTTTTGATCCGAATATCGTGCCAACCGAGGCTGCGTGGGTGGTTGGGTGCGAACTGATCGACCAGTTGCTCGCAGAGTATTCGAACGGAACCGACGAGAGCTACCCGAAGAAGGTCGGATTTGTCCTGTTCTCAGGTAATACGATGAAGGATCTGGGCGTGCTCGAGTCAGAGATCTTATATCTGCTGGGTGTGGAGCCGGTCTGGGATCGGAGCAACAACATCCACGACGTCAGACTCATACCAACAGAAGATCTCGGGAGACCGAGGATTGATGTCGTTGTCACGATGAGCGGCATATACCGGGAGAACTGGCCCCGCCAGATCGAGCTGATCAACAAAGCGGTTCGCCTGGCATCTGAAGCGGATGATTCACCGCATCACCGGAACTTTGTCAATGAGAGCACCAGGCGGATATACAACTGGTTAATCGGGCAGAACGGCACTTACACCGAAGAACAGGCGCGTGAGCTCTCGCTGGCACGGGTCTTCGGACCGCCCGAGGGCGTCTGGGGAATTGGCGGACTCACATCAGCGATCGCCGGAACCGGCACCTGGGACAGTGAAGAAACAATAGCAGACCTCTACATCAGGAATATGGCTAATGTGTATGGCGACACGATCTGGGGCGAGCAGTACGTTGATCTCTTCAGGCAGAATCTCGATGGGATCGAGGTTGCGCTCTTCAGCTGGACATCGCACTCACACAGCGTGCTTGGAATCGATCACACATTCGAGTTCTTCGGGGGCTTGAGCATGGCGATCAGAAGCGTATCCGGCGAGTCGCCTGATATGTACATAAACAACTTAAAGAACCCCGGCGGCGCAGAAATTGAGACGCTGCAGCACGTCCTGATGCGGGATCTGCGTTCGACATACTACAACAAACTCTGGATCAGGGGCATGATGGAGCATGGCTACGCAGGTGCAGGATCGATGTCTGAGATCATGTCCAACCTCTGGGGCTGGCAGGTCACAAATCCGGATCTCATAACCGACAAGATGTGGGATACGATGTACTCGATCTATATGCAGGACGAGTATGATCTCGGACTCAAGGATTGGCTCAATACCAACAATGCGTGGGCACGCCAGGAGATGATGGCACGGATGATTGAGTCGACACGGATGATTGATTCCGAAGGAAACCCGTACTGGAATCCATCCGATGAGATAAAAGCGGCTCTTGCACAAGAGTACCAGCAATCGGTCGAGAAGTACGGACCCTGCTGCTGCATCGTCTGCTGCGGAAATCCGTTGATTGATTCGTATGTTAAGGGGCTGCTTCAACCAGGGGCAGAACCCGGGCATCAGAGCAGCAGTAGCAGCAGCAGCAGCAGCAGCAGCAGCAGCAGTAGCGGCACATATCCGCCGGGCTGGAGTAAAGCGGATGCGACTGCAACGAACCAGACCGACACGTCTTCCTCATCATCCTCTTCGCCAACAGGTGTCGGGATGACCGGGGATGTGGTGCCGGAACCGCCATCGGAAACCAGTAAGCCCAGTGACGCAAGCGACGCCTCGAATAAGGTTGAAGGACAGGTGATGACCGAGGTACAGACATCATCCTCGCTGCCGATATCGGGTGCACCGCTAATGGCGATCGTTGCAGTGATCGCAATCCTTGGACTGGTCGGAGCAGGGCTGTGGCTCAAACGCCGTTAGCCCTTCTTTATTTTTTTGATTTCGGTTGGAAACCCCATAACAATGGTCGACAACCTGTACGTGATTAGCTAACTATAAGATTGCAGCTAAATACATACGGAACCACGAGAGTACACAGATTTTCACAAGATTTCTGTGTTAATCTCGTGAAATCTTGTGTAATCTCGTGGTTTTCCACCATAGCTAAACACATACAATAACCCTAATCTTTTTAGGATTATTTCCAATAACCTAACTTTTTTCGGTTTTTAACAAAAAACCTAACTTTGTTAGGGAAAGATTCTTAATTACCTAACATGTTATTGCTTGAAAGACGTTTCACCGCTGATTGCGATCGTATTCAGGCGCGGCGCACCCACAAGTAACAGAGGAGAAAATTAATGATAAACAATGACACAAAAAACGTGCGTTCGTTCGCACCGATACCGCTACTGGTTGCAGCACTGGTAATTGCGCTCTTGATCGTACCATTGCCAGCAACGGCACAGCCAGATGGAAACAGGATGATCTTCGTTCTTGGAACGGCTGAGAACCGGGAATCGCTCTATAATGCTTCAATGAGTACCACGCTCGAAGTTGAGATATGTGATGCATCGCAGGCAAAGTTGAAGGACTTTAGCAACGAGAGCGTTGTTTTTCTGGCGTCTCTTGATAGTGATACTGTTTTGAGCATAAATCAGACGATAAATAGAAGCGCTCATGTCGTTACATATAATTTAAGCTCAGAGATCGACATCGGCAACGTTGTGGATACAAACATCACCGATTACTGGGGGGATGGCAGCGATGAGAGTATGAAGCATCTGATAACCTACCTTGGCGCGAAGTTTTACGACTTGCAGGCGATAGATGTCCTGTTCATACTGCAGGATAACACAATCCACCGTTACTACCTCAAGGAGGCGATGAAGGAGTATACCCTTGCAAACACAACGATAAGCCTCACGATCTACAACCGTGATCAGGCGGGAGAGAACAACCTCACATCCTTTGACATCATTGCATTATACCATCTCTCATACCTACCATCGGTTCAGGAAAGGCTGGATGAGGCAAACAGTACGAGTAAGACGATGTGGCTTTCCCAATCTGCCTCATTATGGGTGGTGAATGTGGATCAAAGCATAGGAAAACATGCATATAAAAAATACTGGACACCCAGCGGGATTGAAAACCACCGTCGCATCCTCACGTATCTGGCAGTTACATTGATGGATGCTGATGAAGAAATACAACCCGGAATAAAGCTTCCTCGCAGTGGGATATTCCATCCGGATTACAAATCGGAGTTTCAGCCCTGCAAGGACTGTCTATTCCGGAATCTATCCTCGTATATGGAATGGTACAACAATACCGGAAAGTGCCACCCGGAGAATCCAACGGTCGGTCTCACGCTCTCAAGCTATTACTATGCCAACGGATACTATCTTGACGATTGGATCGCAATCATACGGGAGTTTGAGAATAGAAGTGTAAACGTGATCCCTATTCTCGATTACACCGATCTTAAGGATGTTTTCTTTGATGATGCAGGGAATGCCACGGTCGACGTTGTCCTTTCCTACATGGGAACGTTTCACGGCAGCAAGGCATTCAATCTAAGCGGAATCGCGGAGAGAAAAGAGGTAATTGCACAGCTTGGCGTGCCCTGGATGAATTGCATAACAACGGGGCAGACGCCTTCCGAGTGGGCGAACTCAACGATCGGGATTCCTACGTCATATATAGGCTGGGCGGTTGCGCTTCAGGAACTCGAGGGCTTAATTGAGCCGATCGTTGTGGGCGGAAGCGTTCTTGACGAGATAACAAACGCAAATACGAAGATTCCGATTCCCGGAAGGGCACGTTACGTTGTGAACAGGACGCTGATGTGGACGGATCTTAAGTACCTGAACAACAACGAGAAAAGGATTGCGCTCATCTATTACTCGTACCCACCCGGAAAGTCCGAGATCGGTGCGAGTTACATGGATGTTCCGAGAACACTTGAGGTGCTCCTTAATGAGATGGATGGTGCTGGCTATGATCTCGGGGGGAATTTCACAAAGTACAACATCAGCGACCGGAATGATACGCTATCAAACAACGGAAGCATCGTTTCCAAACTGATCACACAGGGGCGGAATATCGGCGCATGGGCGCAGGATGATGTGGATGAACTTGCCAGATCCGGTGCAATCATAATGGTTTCGGAAGACGACTACACCCGGTGGTTCAACGAGTTTCCGGAGGATATGCGAGATGCAGTGATAAAAGACTGGGGGCAGCCTCCGGGAGATCAGATGGTTTATACCGCACCAAACGGCAGCAAACACATCGTGATTCCATGCATAAAGTACGGGAATATACTGCTTGCACCGCAGCCGTACCGGGGATACCAGAACAGTGAGAAGCTGCTCTACCACAACTCGAGCCTGCCGCCAAACCACCAGTACATCGCATTTTACCTGTGGCTCAAGAAGGGATTCGATGCGTCCGCACTGGTTCACATCGGAACACACGGCACACTGGAATGGCTTCCCGGAAAGCAGGTCGGGCTTGACCGCCGATCGTGGCCCGAAGCACTGATACAGGACTTTCCGAATCCGTACATATATATCGTTGACAACGTTGGCGAGGGAACACAGGCAAAAAGGCGGAGTTATTCGGTAATCATAGACCATGCAACACCGCCATTCATCCCTTCCGGACTGTACGGCAACTATTCGAACCTTCATCAGGCGATTCATCACTATCTGCTCGCAAAGGAGAACAACAACACGCTTCTCATGAGCGGATACAAGAACACGAGCATCGGGATCATACAGGATACGCGCATCGATTGCGACCTCGGGATAAACATCTCTTATGATGTGAGTTTTGATGGTTTTGAAAGTGTGGTCGTCGCGGGACCTGTGCATGATTACCTGCACGAGATGATGTATGCGAATATGCCGTATGGTCTCAGGATATTTGCAAATCCCATACCGGATGAGAGTGCAGTTGCGCTTGTGAGGGGGATGCTTGGTGATGAATATGTAAACGACACACGCGGGGTAAATACATCCTGCGATTCTCATGATGCCGAGGAGTTCAATAAGACCGAGTCCTATCGACTGCTTTATCGCGTGCTTGTGGATGGTGCGGATCCGGTGGATGCCCAGAACGAGATTCTTGGTGGCTCGTCCCCGGAGGTCTCCGCGGATCTGGAGATCGCAAAGGAATATTACCAGAACATCCTCGCATCATCCCCAAATGAGATAAAGAGTCTCCTGGACGCGCTTAGTGCAAAATACATCATGCCGTCGGTCGGCGGGGATGTTTTGAGGACGCCTGATGTTCTGCCGACCGGGAAGAATTTTTATTCGTTTGATCCGAGGACGATTCCAACAGAGGAGGCTTATGCGATTGGAAGCGAGACAATGGACGCACTTCTTGTGGATTACTATGAGAGAAACGGAGAATTCCCTGAAAAGGTTGCATTTGTCCTCTGGGGAATAGAAACGATGCGTAATCACGGTATTCCTCACGCCCAGATGCTCTATCTCATGGGCGTTGAACCAATATGGCGGAGTGATGGCAGGATTCTCTATTACACCAAGCCCAAAGTGGAGAATCTGCACATCATGAACGAGTCCGAGATGACACTGCAACTCACTGACGGAACCGTGATCACGCGTCCGAGGATCGATATCATCGGTCACAGTTCCGGCTTGCACAGGGATCAGTTCCCGTGGCAGATGGGTCTTCTTGACGATGTGGTCAGGATTGTATCACAGTTAAACGAAAGCGAAGACCAGAACTACGTGCGAAAACACTCCCTTGCGCTGAAGGCGTACTACATGGAACTGATGGCGTCGATGAATGTAACAGTGGATGAGGAAGAAGCCGAGAAATTGTCGAGGTCACGACTGTTCGGACCGCCCGAGGGTGATTACGGCGTGAGAATTGCGGATGCGGCATGGGCAAGCGATACATGGGAGAATACAGACCGGATTGCGGATCAATTCATCGAACGCTCAGGAAACGTGTACATCGATGGAGAAATGTACGTAAGCCCACTGATCTCTGGCGTAGATGTCTTCAAAGCAGCCATAAAGGACACCGATATCTCAGTATTCATAAGAAGCAGCAATCTCTACGGCGTTCTGGACGGCGATGATCCGTTCCAGTACTTCGGTGGATTGAGTCTTGCAATCGCCCGTGTAAGTGATGGCGAGCGCCCTGAGATGTGGATCACGAATGCGAGGAACATCGGTAATCCGAAGATGCAGACATTGGGCGAATTTATGAATATGGAGATGCGGACACGCATGTTAAATCCGAATTACATAAAGGGCATGATGGAACACGGTTATGCCGGGGCTGGAAAGCTTTCAGACCATCTGGCGAACCTCTTTGGGTGGGATGTTGTGGATACGCGATTCGTTGATGCTGCCGACTGGAACGAGGTGTATGAGGTGTATATCCTGGATAAATACGATCTCGGCACCAAGGACTGGTTTGATGAGAACAGTCCGTGGGCACGCCAGGAGATGATGGCAAGAATGCTCGAAGCGTCACGGAAGGACTTCTGGGAGCCATCGGATGACGTGAAGAATGCGCTCATCGAAGAATACCAGCAGTCAGTCGAGAAGTATGGTCCCTGCTGCTGCATGGTCTGCTGCGGAAATCCGCTGCT
>JAYEGG010000256.1:0-2576 GCA_034658995.1 Methanobacteriota archaeon
ACCGCCTGCCATCCGAAGCTGAATGGGAATATGCGTGCTGGGCTGGCACCAACACAAGATACTCGTTCGGCGATTCCGAATTGAAACTTGGCGATTATGCGTGGTATTATGAAAACTTAGACGATAAGGTGCATCCGGTCGGAAGAAAGAAGCCCAATCCTTATGGGCTGTACGATATGCACGGCAATGTCTGGGAATGGGTGCAGGATGAATACCATAGCGGCTATGACGGCGCGCCAACCGATGGCAGCGCGTGGGGGAGCGGAAGTGGTGCCGACCGGGTCAATCGTGGCGGTAGCTGGGGCTGCAGCGCCGGGGGCTGCCGGTCTGCGAGCCGCAACAGCAGCGACCGAGGCGACCGCTACAACAGCCTCGGTTTCCGCCTTCTCGAGGGCACGTAGCCACTTTCCACCTTACCCCTTTTTTACCACTTACATGCTGTACATGCCTACATGCTACGACAACGGTGCGCTTGCCCGGAGGCTCAAGCGTTGCGCAGACGTGCCGCCCAGGGGGTGGTGTGGTTTGTGTGGGTGAGTAGGGGGTATGTGGTGGGCGTAGTCTTTTTCATCATCTCTTGTGCGTGAAATATGAAAAAATCTCCATCAAATCGCCTTCAGAAAATAAATAATAGTCCTTTTGCCTCAAACTTTCAATAATCTCTTCCAACTCTTTCCGATTCCCAATTTCCCCCTCAATTATGTTTGCTTCCAAAACGCTCTTCAGGTCATACACATTCTCAACTCCTTCGTTGGATGCAACTTTACCAAGGTAGGCATCATCTGTCAGCAGGATGGTATTTCTCGATTTCGCCAGAACAACGCATTCGCAGTCCGTAAGACTCAGTTTATACGTCTCCTGAAGTATAACAGCCTGTTCAAGTTCTCTTGATTCAGGTGATAGGATGCAAACCTTATTCTTCACATCCCTATAACTTATCAGTTCATCTATCTTCAGAGCGAATTTAAACCCCGCGACCGTGTTTGCATTCAATTCCCTTAATATGGCAGGAGTGATATAACAGAAATGTTTCTTGAAAAAAATATTTAACAAACTCAATCTGTCTATTTTAGCCAACGAAGAGAGGATACAGGTATCAATGAGTATCATCTGATCAGCATAGCCAGTTCTTTTCCTTTGTCCTTTGAAAAACCTCTTCTTATCCCCACACCAGCCTTTGTTAGGTGATCCTTCATCTCCTCTGTACTGACTCCTGCTAATTCAGCTGCTCTTGAAACAGACATTTCCTCAGTTTTATATAGTTCTACCACTGCAGCTATCCGCATATCCTTTTTAAACTCGAAAAAAGTTTTTAGCGCGTCATCGAAGAGTTCATTTTTTGTGGAATAAAATTTTCCTCTGACAAGCGCATCCGCACCTTTGGATATGACACTGCTCATAAGATTATATTCCAATCCTGCCTTTATTAATCCTTTCGATCTGGTGTTCAGCCACCTGACCCAAGAACATAACCATCGGAAGCGATGGCAGGGGCGATCGCGCATATATGGCAGCAACCCCACAGGCGGTGAGTACGCTGAGACAATTGCAGGGAAGATCGTGCAGGGATCGACATTCCACACCGCCACACACCACGAGCGCACGCCCGCCTCAAAGACTCAAGTGCTGCGAAGCCGCACAGTCAGAGGTGCGGGCGCCGCCCATACCCGCCATCTGGTGGAATGGTGAATCTCGAAGGCGGTGGCGGGCGTTTCATATTGCAGCATAAGGATGCCCCATCCATCCCCGGTACCGAAGTAGAAGTAATTACCATCGACGATTTAAACCCAGGGCTCCCGCCGGTTCATTCCAGCTCCACCGCCCCTTCATCAAAATTTATCCCCAAGCGAGAGAACAGCTGTGTTCCTAAAAGACCTTCTTCCGACTCCGTAAGCATCATTCCAACCTTTTTTGTCTTGTCACCAAGTTTAACCTCTCCTGTGAATACCAATTCACGTTTTCTTGTGCCGTCTGCCAGCTCGACCCATATCGTATCACAAAGATTGAGCCCAAGCTGAATGGCAACCCCAATTGGCAGGCAGAGATCACCATCAAAACCCGTATCCACAACTGCATCTATAGCCACCCCATTTACCATTACCACAACCTTCGGATGCCTGTATTCGTCGATGTATCCTTCCACTTATGCTCACCTCATCTGAAGTGCCAAACCGCGTTGTAACCGATCTTCGCCAGATAAAATACCTCGTCAGGATACTTCTCCCTGGCTTTTCTATCCGCGCTGGTCACATCCTTCCCAATGAAATAGTCACCGGTCGTAACCTCTATCGCAACGATCTCCCCTTTATGTTCAGGCTCAAGCGTAGCCTTTATCCCCTCGTAGATCTCTTCTCCCTTATCTACGATCTTGTTCTTATTCACTATTTTGATCTTCTTCATTTTTAGCCTCCACCAATGCTCGAGTTCGTAAAGCACATATCCGCATTCCATCTCAAATACATTATCATCGGAGCGTGCAAATGAACAAGTCAGAGTTAAATATCCGGAACGCATACATGGTGACTGCGAAATGGCTGACATCGAGATAAAACGCGGATACGAAGTCCTCCCAGACA
>JAYEGG010000257.1:0-2564 GCA_034658995.1 Methanobacteriota archaeon
TCACCGATAACGAGCTTGAGGCGCTGATTCTTGAAAACACGCTCATCAAGAAGCATCAGCCGAGATACAACATTGATCTTAAGGATGCGAAGAGTTACGCATACATCCAGGTCACAGACGATGATTTTCCACGAATCGTGATTGCACGAAAGGCAGATGGTGCCGGTACGTTCTTTGGACCGTTTGTCTCTGCAAGAGAGCGTGATTACATCCTTTTAGTTGTAAAAAGAACGTTTAAGCTGAGACCATGTAAAAAGCTTCCGAAGCGGGCGTGCCTGCGGCATCATCTTGGATCATGCAGCGCCCCGTGCATCGGGGAGATCGGCAGCGAAGATTATCGCAGGCAGGTTGGCAGGGCTGAGTCGGTGCTCCGCGGGAATACCGATGACTTGATCAGGTCTTTGTCGCTGGAGATGGTGGAGCGGTCCGGAAATCAGGAATTTGAGCAGGCGATGGAACTGCGAGACCAGATCGCCGCCATCAAGAATCTCGCAGAGCGCCAGCGCATGGACCGGCAGAAGAGCTATGATGAGGACGTGATCAACTACGTGGAAAGTGACGGACAGATATATCTCATGCTTTTTAACGTGTACCAGGGGATGCTTGCGGAAAAGCAGGAGTTCGTCTTTGACGGGAGAGATGAGGTGATCGACGAGTTTCTTGTGCAGTACTACTCAGAACACGATCCCCCAAGAGAGATAATCCTCCCGCGCCCGGTAAACAATGTGATTTCGGAGTTTTTCACCCGGAAATTGGGGCGCCGGGTCAGGATCGTGGTCCCGCAGAGGGGGGATAAAAAGAAGCTGCTTGATCTTGTCAGGAAAAACATCGAGATCACGTTCTTTGGCGGGCAGCTCAAACTCGAGGAGTTAAGAAAGCTTCTCGGGCTTCCCGGAATCCCTGAGGTCATCGAATGCTTCGATATCTCCCACCTGTCAGGCACATCGATGGTTGGCTCGATGGTGCAGTACAGGGAAGGAAAGCCGGATAAATCGAATTACAGGCGGTTCAAGATCAGAACGGTCGAAGAGATCGATGATTTCGCCGCCATTGCAGAGGTCATACGGAGACGGTACGCACGCCTGAAAAAAGAGAACGGCGAGTTTCCTGATTTAATCATCGTTGATGGCGGGAAGGGGCAGCTCTCATCAGCCCGTGCAGAGCTTGAAAAGCTCGATCTCGATATTCCAATCATCTCTATTGCCAAACGAGAGGAAGAGATCTATATCCCAAAGCTCACCTGTCCTCTGCCGGTTGACCGAAAGGAGAAAGCATCTCTCTTTGTACAGGAGATACGGGACGAGGCACACCGCTTTGCAATCGCATATCACAGGCTGCTGCGGAAGAAACAGATAGTGTCGTGAGTTGGGTGATCAAGCGATAAACAAGTCGCACTCAGCCAAGCAGCCCCATAATCCGAATCCCGCGCTCGATGCAATCCATCTGGTCGCGTATGCGCCCAAGATCGGTCTCATTCTGCATATCAACAGCGATTTTAGCGATTTTATCTGAGACAACATCACGAAGTGGGATTCCTGAGATCGCCTCGCCAGCCCCCACAGCACCTTGTGTTTTCCCGATCTTCCCGGTTTCCTCAGCCCCCTCGTCCTGCAGCATCATAAAATCGCAGGTCGGGCAGCCAGTCTTCCCTTGATATCGAAACATGGGCGCGCCGCATCGTTCGCAGGTCGCTGCAAGCATGGTTCCGCCTCGTTCGAGCATTCTTGACATGACGTCGATTTCATCCATGGTTATGTTACTCCTTGTATTGATCAAATGTATACGCGGGGGATGGTAAAGTTACCCTTCTGGCGATGGCTGCCCGGGTTAGGTGCCTCTGGAAGCAGAGAAACCACTGAATACGATTGGATTTTGTAATGGTCAGTCTGATGTACAACAACACGCAAGACGTGAAGGCAGAGATTAACAACACCCTTCGCGTCTCTGCGCCTTCGCGTTGAATTGAAAAACAAAAACGCAGAGGCGCAAAGACGCGATGGCGCAAAGAACAAAACCCCTTCTGTTGGCGATCATATTGTGTGGGCATCGGTCGCTCTTCTGTTCATGGTCAGATTGGTCATTACAGATTTATCCGGATATGTTCTTTTTGCGTTTTGGAGATTTCAGGTCACGGTCACGGTTCCACGCATCGCGCTCCCGTAGTCGGGGCAGTAATACGAGTAGCTGCCGGACGCGTTGAAGGTGTGTTTGAACTTCTTGCCGTAGCTGAGCGTCTGGTTCTCCCAGAACCCGTCCCCACTCACCAGTATGTAGGTGACCATGGGAGATTTCTGTATATTGATCCAGTTCAGTGCCTCGCCAGCGCGAATTTCCGGATTTTGCGGGGTGAATGTATAATCATCGAGATATACAGGTTTTGGCGGTCTCGGCGTTGGTGCGGGACCTGCGCCACCTGCTGCTGCCTTTAGCATCATCAGTGCATCCACCGATGTGAGCTTGCCATCGCCGTCCATATCACCCCATCTCTGCCCTCGCCCCTCCGAATCAGTCCGGTAGCCTGCGAGGGTGTCCGGTTCTTCATCCCATGCATCGGGCACGCCGTC
>JAYEGG010000258.1:0-11019 GCA_034658995.1 Methanobacteriota archaeon
CTGCACTCGTCGGGATGATCTGCCATCCATGTGAGGCACTTCAGGCGGCACAGCCAGAACGGCTCGTTTTCGTAGTCTGCGCCGCTTAGTTCTCTTGCCTTCATGGTGTCAAACCCGAGAACGATTCCCTCGCCGTGTTGTTCCACCTTATTCCATGCGATGTATATGGTGGTTGCACTTTTTGCGTCAGGCGCAAGCTCGTCGATCTGCTCGGCACTTAGTTTTGTTGAGAAGTATCCCTTTCGTCCCGGCGTGGTGTCGAGCAGTGCCAGTATCGCGTCGTTTCTGCAGTCAGGAACAACTGAGATGAGTGTGTCTCCGCCCAGTGTGACCGCGCACTCGCGACCGCCCATTGTTGGCAGTTCGGATCGTATGACGTCAACCATGTGGTATCCGACCAGTGTGCCTGCGCAGATGTGGGTGTGATCCTCTACGATCGCCAGGAACTCGGGTGTCGGGTACTTCGCGAGCACGTTTCCGCCCCACGCCATCATCCACGCATTCTTCTTGCCAAGATGCGATTCGATCATGTCCCACTGCTCGGGGTCGTTGAGCAACTCGTCTTTGTCGACGTTGAGCTTGTAGGTCGTGAAGATCGCGTCGCCACGCACCTGCACAAACTCGCGCATGAGGTCATAGTGGTTCTCGGCATCTTCCCTTGCAAGGTAGTCCTCGATCACATCATCGTTCACCCAGAGGAATATGCAGTCCATGTTGCTCGTGTTGAGGAACGCGAACCAGACACGGCTGTCAACAGATGTGCGGGGCAGGACCAGGTTGTTCTTGCCGATTGTGCATCCGGATTCGTCCATTATGGCGTCAACGCACTGTTCCGTGCTCTTTCCATCGATTGATGCGACGTATCCTGCGTTGGTGAAGACCATCATGTTCGGATTGTTCTTCTCGAACTCCTGGAGTCCCATCCCTACCTTGCATGCCTTGTAGCCGAGCATGTTCAGGATCGATATGTTGTCCGGGGAACCTCTCGTGCTGAAATCTGCGATCGATCCGAGCATCGGATAATCGGTCACGATATCGCCTGATGCTTCCGGTTCTGCTGGTGGTGCCGGGAAGTACTGGAAGTTGGGGTCGGTCGAGAGCACGATATCACATGCGGACGCAGCCGGTAGTATCATGTCGCCGATGTTGGGGAGCTTCACGTCAGGAATGGATGGTGGGGATGCAACAAGTTCCTGTGCGCTTGAATCATTCGCAGCCTCCGAATCAACCTCTGGTAGTATCTCGAGGATCTCAAGCGGGTTTTCTCCGGTTGTGAAGAGCTGGCTTAATTCTTTCTCGGAAACCTTGAAGCGCTTCTCGATCTGATGGACTTTTCTCGCCTCGTCAGGGTTCTCTGTCATCCAGCAGATGATCTTGAGCACCTCGATTCCACGCTGTGCGCCTGTTGTGGCGGTCAGGTATCCCGAATCGCTCAATTTTATCGCTTCTAACTTGTTGAATGACATGAAGATTCCGTCTCCGCTCTTTGTGGTCTTGTTCCACCGGATGACTGCGCCACCGACGCCATGTCCACCGCCGCCACCGTATGGTGGGCTTGGTAGCTGCTGTTTCATGTCCTCAGGGATGTCCACTGAGACCATTCTCACGGCATTCGTAATCCCGAGCATCGGTGTCATCGTGTCGTCCTTGCACCATGGTGGTGTTGCGACGTTCACATATTTGTCAGAAGGACTTTGTAGCGGCAACTCTTCCAGGACCATCTCTGAGAAGAAGTAGCCGCACAGGACCGCGGGGCAGATGTGGTCATGTAACTGCAGACCTGCGATAAGACCTGACGGCGACCATCGTGCAAGCGGGTTTGCCACATAGACTATGGACATTGCATCCGTTGGACCGATCTCGCCTAACATTGCGTTCCACGGCGAAGGATCTGCGATCAGGTCGTTTGCATCGACGTTGTACTTTGACGAGAGGTCGAATACCGCGTCATCTGCCATGAATTCCCTGTATAGTGCGTCTTTGTCTGTGGTTGTGGATTCTCTATCGAGATAATCCGCAAGAATGTTCTTATCCACACGGTGGTACGTAGCCTCCATTGTATTCTGGTTGCAGAAGACGAACCAGAGTGGTTTCTCAGAACATGAATGGATGATGATCAGGTTCTTGTTGCCCATCGTGCATCCCGATGTCGCAATCACGGCATCGATGCATTGTTCTGTGCTGTGCCCGCCAACGGCTGTCGCACGCCCCGCGCGCGTCAGTGCAAGCACGTTCGAATCACCTTTCTCGAAAGAGAGCTGCTCCATCGACGTATTGGCAGCTCTGTATCCAAGAAGGTGCATTATGGTTAGGTCCCCTCCGAAATTTAAGACCGCTTCCAGCTCAGGATAGTCATCGACTATCCCCTCTGCCGTGGCAACGCCTGCTGTAAAGAGCAGTATTACCAGGGCAGATGCGATTGTTTTATTCATTTATTTGCCTCCTCGTTTTGTTTGCTGATGTTCTGAATAACAAACTAACAAACCAGATTACCACTATTTAAATAAAGGTTTCGATGTGCGTGTTTAGCTAACCACAAAATTACAACTAAACACATACGGAACTACGAGATTGCACATATTTTCACAAGATTTTTGTGTTAATCTCGTGTAATCCCGTGGTTTATATGCGGATATCCACACAATATTGGGCAAGTACGTTTTTTTCACCTCAGCTAAACACATACGTTTCGATTAAGGAGAGGCAACAAACCGCATGACTATGAATTGGGCGATCAGTCCAGCCAGTATAGGGAAGAATAACGTCGAAAGAAAACGTATCGTCATGAATTTGGGTCCTATGAACGCGATCTCAAGAGGGATTAAGTTGACCCGCCAGAGCGCCCATGCGGTAACCATCGCAACCATGGGACCAACGCCTGCCCCTGACTTGAGAAGAGATGCTATGATCGGGAGTGATGCATACGGGGGTCCTGGCATGACGCTGCCAGCGAGGCTTCCGGTGACGATGCCTTTGATGCCGGAGCTTGTTCCAAGGAACTGTTCGATCATCTCCTGTGGGATTATAACCTGGATCAGACCTCCGATCAGCATCGCAACGAGTATCAGCGGAAGTATATCAACAAAAAGAACAAGCGAGGATCTTACGCCGGAAACCGCCTCCTTCTGCCCGATTCTTGTGTACGCGATTATGAACAGTAATACTGCGCAGACGAGATATATCCCGATGGTTGACCCAAAACGCATGTGGCTGCTATAGATGTCGAACCTCAATAAACTCTTTTGCAGGAATGGTCAGCACATCATAGCTCAGCTTCTGCATGAGTTTCCTGTAGCGTTCGAAATCCAGCCCCTGTGGCGATTTGACGCCAGCCATATTCCCTTTCAGTTCCCATAACTCATCGAAATCATCGAGATCGCCGAAATTCATGATGATCTCAACGGTACTGCCAGTTGATATCCTGTGCACGAGATAAACGTCCCGCCCTGTCACCGCACCGGTTTTATCGATCTCAATTGTTCTTAGATTCTGCCTTCCAAAATTGCTCCTGATTCCTGCGATATAGGCAAAAGCATCCACCATGCACGAATCCCGGTCAAACTTGACCCTGAAATCGCCTCGCGTTGGGGGGCTGTCGCACAGCTCATCAAAGGCAACCATGGCAGCGCGGTATCCTCGCGCAAGCCCGAGGCAGAGGTGCCCGTTCCACTTCATCACATCGGTTAAGTAGATCGGGAATACCTGATCCCGGTCATCTGATGACCCTGCCTTCCAGGCGGTTGGGTCAAGAACCTTGATCGGCTCAATCTCATCGTACCATGGGTGTATCCATGGTGATCCTATATTTATGGTCATACTCGCATCCGTATCCTGCTGCAATCATCGATGTGATTGCATGTTTGTTATGAGCGGTTAACACTTTTATTTCGGTTTTTATTAACAAAAAACCTCTCTAAAGGAAAGGTTTAAAGTTAGTAGCGCTGTTATACCTTTTGCGTCTTGTCCCAGAGGTGGCAAATATGCTAAAATTCCACCAAGAATGCATCAATTGTGGCACCATACATAATAATGGTTATGTTAGGAATTGTGGATGTGGGGGGCTCATGCCCTTCAAATACCATAACACCGATCCTGATGACTTTCCCGACCGATCGTTCGGGGATTCACCATGGAGGTATCATCAGGTCCTCCCGCTGAATGATCTGGACTATGCCATCGATCTCGGAATGAAGAAGACACCGTTCCTTAAGAGTAAACGAATAGCAGAGGCGATCTCGCCAGACCGACCGATGGAGAACCTTTACATCAAGGTCGAGGCGGTGCAGCCAACAAGGACGTTTAAAGATCGTGAGGCGTTCATGACGGTATCGCGGCTCCAGGAACTCGGGCACAACCGGATCGTCACCGCAACGACCGGCGACAGCGGGCTTGCTCATGCAAGAGCATGTTCAATTGCCGGGGTGAAACTCTACATCTACGCGCCAGAGAACGCCCGTGAGCGCTCGGAACGGATGCTTGACGAAATACGCTCCGAGATCGACGATGAGTATGTCGAAATGATATACTCAGGGATTACATTTGATGAAGCGATAGCAAACGCCATGTCTTTCGCCAAAAAAAGCGATATACCGCTCGAATACGGGTTTTATAACCAGTTACGAATCGAAGGAATAAAGACAATCGGCTTTGAAGTTCTTGAAGACCTTGGAAGAGTGCCCGACTGGTACATACAGGCGGTCGGGAGCGGCGTTGGTCTGTACGGCTTTCGCAAAGCATGCATAGAACGCTATGGTGTTGCGCCGAGACTCGCAGGAATCCAGCCAAAGGGTTGCGCGCCCATGGTCAGGGCGTTCAAGGGATATGCCGACCCGACCGAAAAGGCAGTTGACACCCATGTGCTCGGGATTGGCAATCCGAAGCTGTACCTCTCATACCCTCATTTGATAGATGCAGGCACGGTCTTTGAGTATGGCTTTTCCGGAGGGAAGGAATCCGAACTTGCGGAGATTCCCAGGTTGCTTGAACTATATCACAGCGACGGCGTGCCTGATGTCGGGCTTGAGTCATGCACTGCACTCTCAGGACTTGAGCATCTGGTACAATCCGGCGCGATTTCGCCGGATGAGACCATCGTCCTGATGTGCTCGGGGGGCATGAGGTGTGACCTGCCCGAAGAACTGGCGGACACCGTAACGTGATCTCCGGGGTGCAATCATGCAGAAGCCGTCTGTAACCACAGACCATCTGGATGCAATGCAACTCTTAGAGTTTGATGCCTGCACCAGATGCGGCGAATGCCTGAAATGGTGCCCCGTGTACGACGTGATTAAGAGTGGCGCATTCAGCCCGAACGGGAACGGATCGGATTCGGTCAATGGGTACACGCCCCGCGACAAGGTTGGGGACTGGAAGCAGTTCATGAATGCGGGGCATGGCTTGCGTGCGAAACTCTTCGCCCCAAAGAAGATACCGGAATCAATAATTCAGGAGTTTTCAGAGCGTCTGTATCATTGCGCGGCGTGCGGGGTGTGCGGCTCTGTGTGCCCGGCAGGAATCAACACTGCCGGACTGTGGGACTCACTGCGTTCCAACCTTGTAAATCGGGGCAACGGTCCGCTTCAGTCGCAGGAGTTCTTCACAAAAGTCATATCGAAGTATGGGAATCCCTACAGGGCGGACACGCGGAATCGGCTGCAATGGCTTCCGGAGGACATTGAGGTGAGCGAGAGTGCCGAGATCGCATACTTTGTCGGGTGCACTGTTGAATACAAGACACCACTCCACGCAGTCTCAGTCGTGCGGATACTCAATAAGTTCGATATCCCGTTCACAATGCTCGGCGAAGATGAGCTGTGTTGCTGCGCCGACCTGATCTCAATCGGGCATCGGGACACTGAAAACATCGCCCGGGATTTTGCACGTAGAAACATCAAGGCACTCATAGGGAGGGGCGTCAAAAAAGTTTTGTTCTCATGCCCTGGCTGCTATCAGGTCGCTGTGGACGAGTGGCCCCGTTATTACGGGGACAAACTGCCGTTTGAATGCATCCATGCATCGCAGTTCGTATTCGAGCTGCTTGACAAAGAACGGCGATGGACGAACCGGATCAATAAAACGGTGACATACCATGACCCCTGCCATCTTGGAAGGCAGATGGGAGTCTATGAACCGCCAAGAGACGCCATCAAAAGACTTCCGGGCGTCAATTTCGTTGAGATGGAAAGAAATCGCGAGTTTCAGCGGTGCTGTGGCGCTGGCGGCAATGCGCTCAGGGAGGGGGTCTCCGAGTTAACCGGGGCGATTGCAAAGATGCGTGTTCAAGATGCGTTGGATGTTGGTGCGGAGCTGCTGGTCACTTCGTGCCCGTGCTGCTTTCTGACGCTGGAGGGGGGTAACAGGAACGGCAATGGCAAGAGTGATAGCAATGGTAACGGTAACGGTAGTAGTGGTGGGAATGGCAGCGGCGGTAGTAATGGTAACGGCGATGATGCGGGCGTGGTGGTCGAGGATCTTGCCACACTCTGCGCAAGGTCACTCGGACTGATTTGACCGGTTCGCGGGCACCAGCACACCCACCGCAACTAGCGGATCCACATCGTCTGATTCGAGTCTGATGAGCTCTTCTGTGCTGTTCAGCTTGAAGTGCTTGACACTTTCGACGTATCCACCAAGTTCATCCAGATGCTCCGCCATCCATGTGGATTTCTCGACCTTCCATTTCCAGTCAGGATCGTCTCGGTCTGCAAACGGCGTCTTTGATATGTCCGAGTCCGCGGGAAGCTTCCACAGCCACCAGGGACCCGGGCTGTAGTTTACCCCGCTTAAGTCATTGATCTCTTTCATGTCGATTGTAACAACAACACCATCCCCGGTCTCTGTCGCCTCGTTCCACCGTATGAATAGTCCGACGACCCTCGAGAACCCGATCCAAACGGTTGCGTTGTATTCGTTCACGTCTTCTGATAGTATCAGATCGATCTGTTCATCCGTGAAGTTCATCTTGCGCAGCAGAGACTTGCCCGGAAGCGTCTTGTCTGCCGGGAGAAGCGCTTCCTCCTGCGCCCATGCCACATCTCTTGTGAAGAGTTCCCACGAGTTGGTTCCAAGCAGCGTTATGACTGCATCATCCTTACATGCAAAGGACATGGGGAGCGCAATGTAGCGCTCGTGCGGGTTGCGGAGTGGGAGATTTTTTCCCACATGCTCGGATATCAAATAGCCGGCGACTGTTCCCGGGCATATTCGTGTGTGAAGCTCGGCGCATGATGCGAGACCTGGTGGGACATCGTGTGCAAGCACATTGGTCGTGGTTGCAATACCCATCGCATTGATTGTGCTGATATCGCTTGCGATACGGTCCCACGAGGCAGGATCGGCAGCCAGCGCATCGATTCCGACGTTGTGCTTAACTATGGTTGTGAAGAGTGCGTCCGCAGGTTCGTCCATGAAATCGGAGAGGAGTGTGTTATTACGGATATCGTAGCCGGACTTCTGCTCCGCATCAAGGTACGCTTTCAGTTTCTGATCCCTCACCGAAAAATATATGAAATCCTTTGTGTCTGTTCTCGAAAACATGAACCATAGTGGCATATCCGCACTCCTGTGCACCAGCAGCAGATTATTTTTGCCTGCTGTACACCCTGTTGTTGCTGTTATGGTGTCGATGCACGTTTCGGTGCTGTAACCACCAATGTTCACGACGTATCCTGCATCTGTGAATGTGAGCACAGGGGAATCGTTCTTTTCGAAGTTCAGATGTTTCATTGCGATATCTGACGCTCTGAATGCCAGGAGGTTCCGTATCGTTGGGTTTTCCTCGCCAGTGGTGTCAGATACCAGTGTCATGTTCCAACGCTCTTCTTTGATCTCGTCGTCACCCCAGAGCCCGAAACTCCTTAGCAGGGTTGTGATCCGGGAATCTTTCTTTGGTTCGACCCCGATCGCGATGTTGATGTTGCTCGGGGGCGCATCACTACTGGTCATATCCACGTACTCCCTGGTTGGGCGGTACGGGATCGCCCGTGGTAGTTCATCCAGTATGGCAAGCGAATCGGGTCCGGACGATGTGAGCAGGTCCAACTGTCTTTCGTTTATTCGGAATGTCTGAAGCGTTGAGACGAACAACTCCGGGTTGTCAAGGTGTTCTATCCCCCACAGAATAATTTTTAACCGCCGTAAACACTCCGGAACATCCCCCAGATCCGCGCCAGCGAGTCGAATGATCTTCTCGTCATCAACTGCCAGAACCAGCCCATCGCCCCGTTTCGTTTTGCCATTCCACAGCACAAAGATCACAGATGCATTCTTAACTGGCGATTGTAATTGCGCGTTCTGTTTGATGAAAAGCCCTGATCTTCCGGGTGTTGCGTCAAGGAGGGTCATGATCGCATCATCACGCATGGAACCGGAAAGAGAGATCGTGATATACTCCTGATCACGCGGGATTTCAACTGGCAGTTCCTGTCGCAGGTACTCTGCAAGAACATATCCTGAGATGAGTTCCGGGGCAGGTTCCCTGTGCGATTGGAGACATGCGACAAGACCGGCAGGTATGTCTCCTGATAATGTGTTTGTCAGCGCCACCACGCTGAAAGCGTCCGCCTCGCCAAGGTCTTCTTCGATTGCATTCCACAGCAAAGGCGATTCAAATAGCTTTCCCGCGTCAACGTTGTGTTTCGATATTTTGAATAAGGATTCATCGGAGGCTCTGTCAAGCTCCCAGAGCGTTCTGCACTCACTGGCAGCACTGCCGTTCACCACAATATAAACACAGTCAGCAGTATCCTTTCTGTAAAACAGAAACCAGAGAGGTTCGTTCGTACCTCGGATCGGTATCAGGTTGTTTCTTCCGATGGAAGTACCTGTGGCAATGGTGAGGGCATCAATACACTCCGCTGTGCCCTGATTGCCCACAGTGATGACGCGCCCGGCGTTCGTGAGCACGAGAAGACCGGGTTCGCCTTTGTCAAACGGCAGATCATCCATCGCGATCTCTGTTGCCCTCTGCGTCAACAGATGCATCGGTGATGCACCCTGTTGTGCGAGCGCCGGGGCTACTGATAGGGCGCATGAAAATAGGATTAACAGAAATACAAATGTGCTTCTTTTCATGTCGCTGGCTTGGTGAAGACTTCAGTGTGCGATTCAAACATGTTCACATCCCTGTCCGCTTCTTCCCATGCGCCGTGCTTCACACTGACAAGTGTCGTGTTCTCGGTCGCGACGTTACTGCGATAGATGTGATCAGTGACTAAAATCCCGCTGCAGAGCCCGGCGTGATCGGTTGCAGGGTCTGTTCCGCCATATCCGGCTGAGGCATATATCGCCCGCCCATCGCCAATCACGCTAACATCCGCGCCCTGGAGGGGGGTTGTATTAGTCCTATTCAGTACCAGCACATCAAGATAATTCATGACGTTGAGCGTAGATGCGAGACTGACGCCAGCCGTATCAAAGGTCGTCTCGATCGCGGTGCCGGAGGAGGCATACTCCACCATGAAATCATACATGCTGGTCGTGCCAAAGGTGGAACCGGTTATCGTGTTGCCGGTGCTGGATCTTGAGATTACCGCACCATACGGGGCTGAACCAACCACACAGTTCATCATCTTGTTTTCTTTGCTTGACATGGCTATGAAGATGCCGCGTCGTACATTTGGTCCGGTATCACCGTCTTGTATCGTGTTATTTGTACTTGAATGGGATATGTAGACTCCATTGATGTTCTCTGGTGTGTTGCAGCTTATTACCTGGTTGACTGCGCTTGCATGAGATACATGAATTCCGTTTATGTTTTCTGACGAGCTACAGTTAGTTACCGCGTTTTCGCTGCTTGCATGAGATACATGAATTCCGTTTATGCTTTCTGACAAGTCGCAGCCCACAACCACGTTTCCGCTGCATGCGTGAGATATGAAGATGCCACTAACAGTATTTTGTGCGGCGCTGCAGTCCGCAACCATGTTGTTGTTGCATACCTGAAAGACACATACCCCGTTCTGCCGATTTGAGTTTGTGTCACAATCCATAACCGTGTTTCCGGTGCATATCTGCTGTATCAATATCCCGCTTCTGTTATTTGAGTGCGCACTGCAATCTCGGATGGTGTTTCCTGTGCACACCTTCTGTATCAAGATCCCGTTTCCAGCATTTAAATGCGCAGTGCAGTTCTTGATGGTGTTTCCGGTGCCTATCTGAAATATGCAGATGCCGTTCTGCTGATTTGAGCTTGCATTACAGTTCACGATCGTGTTGTTGCTACAGGTCTTCTGCAGCATAATCCCGGTTTTGCCGTTTGAATGCACAGTGCAATCTGTTATGTGGTTATTGCTGCCCGACATGAAGATAAAAATCCCGTGATCCGTATTCGAATGTACGATACAATCACGTATTATATTATCTCTGCACGACCTCCAGAAATATATTCCATGTTTGTTTGAATGCATATCACACTCTGACACCATGCAACCCCTGTTAATAGCCATATAAATTCCATAGCTACCATTTCTTATCGTAAATCCACTGATATTGGTATAAGGCGACTTTATATGTATAACATTTCCACCATTGCCATCAATCACCGTATTACTCCAGTCCTCGCCCTGCAGTGTGACCTTCTTGTCCACAACGAGGTTTTCCGTATATGTGCCATTATACACATATATCGTGTCCCCATTGGTTGCAGCCCCGATCGCGGATTGTATCGTGGGATAATCGGTGGGTACATACAGGATTCCATCACCATCGGCATATACTCCCAGCTTCTGATTGGTTATACTGTCAGTCCTATCACCTGTTGTGTTGTCCGGCATACGCTCAGTTGGCGCTACTATGGTGATATGTTCAATCACAGGTGACCTATTCGCATCAACAACAGTATCATTCGAATGCGAGATGGATACGTTCTCGATTACATCAGCTTGAATAACGTTACCATGGGACTGTATCAGACTTATACTATGGATATTGCCAACAGCGCCATCATATAAGATATCCTCGTCAATAGTATCGTAATCGCTTGTCTGGTTACTGGCAATCATATCGTTGAGATGTGGGATG
>JAYEGG010000259.1:0-2561 GCA_034658995.1 Methanobacteriota archaeon
GAAATCTTGTGAAAATCTGTGTAATCTCGTGGTTCTGTATGTGTTTAGCTGCAATCTTATAGTTAGCTAAACACGTACAACGAAACAAGTGCCTGTGAATTCGACCGCCCGGGATTCACAAAAAAGCAGCCGCAACATAAGTTTAAGCAAATCGGGGGAGAATTAGTGTTCATGCTAAATATCCGGGACCTGTCATCCGAGTTTGAAGCAAGGAAGGGTGTCATCATAAACTATGAACGCGAGACCTCGGGCGAACTCGAAGAATATAAAAGAGCACTCCCGGACCTGGATCATGCAGATGCATCCCTGAATGATTCGCTTCCGCAGTACAGCGGCGCAAAGCTCTTTGAGACTGGAGTTGTCATCAGGCGTTTCCATCCGGCTGCATCATGGGGGAATCGGGAGGATGTGATTGGCTGGGTGGATGGCGTGCTTTCTGGCGTCACGGTTGGGTCGGCGGATGGCAGCCAGATATACCCTGACAAGAACTATGGTCTTCCGATTGCAGCCGTGCAGGTCGGCAGCATATACAACAGGCACACAACAGACCGTGAGTATGCGCAGGGAACAAGCGCCACCCTGATTACGCCTGATGAGTTCGCGGACGCTGGCGTGTATGCGTATGGAAAGGAGTTTGTGGATGCCAGACGCTTCGCTCTTGAATGTGACGTTCTGATTGACCTGATGCGCGCAAACGACCGGATTTACCTGCTGCTTGATGGGACGCTGGTGCCCTCGCACATCAATGCGCTGCGCACGAGTCTGAAGGACATATATCTCGATGCGATGATGAAATTGTTCGATGCTTCAAAAGAGACCGGAAACCCGATAATTGGGTATGTGGATGTGAGTGTGCAGAGAGATGTTGTGACCATGATGCGGCACATTTACCGCATGAAAGAGACGAAAAAACTCTTTGACCCGGTGTTGTTCGCAGATGAACTGAACTGGGGCGACCGGACAAAGGCGTTCATCTGTAACCGGGACGACCGCCGCGGAACAGACAGTCCGTCGGTGCTCGACACATATATCCGGTATCGGGACAGTGTCGCCTTCTTTTACATGCGAATGGGGGATCTCCCAAGCCGGATTGAGTTTCCGGTCTGGTGTGCGGATGATGCGGGCGAGATCGACCGTATCGCAGATATTGTCCGTGCGGAAACGATCCTGCGTGGCAGCTACCCGGATATCCTGATGATGGCGCACAGAAACGCCGTGATCACGACAAAAGAGCACGAGGTGTTCTACAGGATGTTAAGCCGGTTCTGCAGAGCGCACGGGATTGTTACGCACACCGGGGCAAAACAGGGGTATAAAGCGCAAGAGAGCCGTTCTTCTTAGGGGGCGGGGTTTTTGGTTTTAGTCACCACAAACGGGCGTTCATACAAACGCCTCCAGCGCACAGATCATATCTTTGAATATGAACCGCTCTGGCACGACCTGCACCTTCACACCATACTGTTGCAACGTCTCTGCTGTTGGTGGTCCGATCGCGGCAACGATTCGCTCGTTCAGCACATCAACAACCCCGGATTCACCCTCTATGCTGCATGCAACCTTCATGAAGTTGTGAACAGTCATCGCGCTTGTGAATGCGAACGCATCGATCCTGCCTGCAAGCGTTTCCTCAATCAGCCGCTGTTGCCTGCCGTCGTCCGGAAGCACCAGTCTGTACACCACGGTCTCGTGTACCGTGACCGCACTGTGCCCGGAGAGTGATGTGATCAAAGCGGGATCGCCGTGCGCACTCCGCACCACCTCAATGACCTGAGAAACCCCGCCATCGGTCGCATCATCGGTCTCGCCAAGCATCTCTGCGATCCCTTCAGAACTGAAGGAATCCGGCATCATGGAAACGGTGATACCTTGCTCTTCAAGCGCTTTCTTCGTCTTTGACCCGATGGCAACAACGCACGTCCGGTTTAACGCATCGATAAATCCTGAAACATCCAAAATATTCTGCAGCGTGAACGCGATGCCGTTTGCACTGGTAAATATCACGATATCTGATTCGTGCGCAAACACGCGCTCCGCAAACCCGTCGAAACGGTCGTCATGACAACTCGCAAGCTCGATCATCGGTGCTGCGATCACATCAAATCCCCGTGAACGCGCAAGTTCGATCGAAGAATCAAGATGCATATCAGGGCGCATGATCGCAACGACTGGTCGGTTCATGGTTGTGGTTTTGGTCCGGTGGGTAAAATGCCTTGCGGTTTGTAACTACTCAGGTACCTAAAACCACTATCGGGGGACTTCACTATACTGGGACTGCTCGGGACCTGGGAGATACTGCAACCAAACTGGTAATTTAACCGCAGAGTGCGCGGAGGGACGCGGAGGGGAAATAAACAGTTAACTACTCTCCCGATCCTCTGCGCCCTCAGCGGTTATTTTTCTTGCCAGAAAGTACAGAATCGCAATCGTGAGACCGATCAACATACCTGAGTAGGTATCCACTTCAAAAAGCATGGTATTTTGACTGGATTTACAGGATTTACAGGATGTTGACATTGCGGTATATCCTGTCGATCCTGTTAATCCTGTCTAATAATTTTGTA
>JAYEGG010000260.1:0-2550 GCA_034658995.1 Methanobacteriota archaeon
CTAAACGCGCTTGAACGCAAGGAGAAGGAACATCTGATCGAGGAAGTCGGGTCCGAACTCCGTGCGATGATGCCGTGGTTAAAGTCTTGAGTGTTTAAGGATGAAACGTTGCCCCCCTCCGGGTCAACGTTTCATTTTTCATTTTATGGAAAAAGGGGGGTTATAATATCGATAAAACGAAGGTCACAGCGTTTGTGTTGACCGTATCGATACTGTTGCTGGGGTTGATATGTTCAGGCTGCGTTGAGTCAGAAAGCATTGAATCGATGACTGTGCGGACATATCTTGAAGCAAAGAGCGAAAACGACTATACAACCGCGTCACGTGTCGTGGAGAGCGACTATATGTCGAAAGGCTACCTCATGCTGACATGGGATCGCGTGGAGAATGTGGCGAACAAGGACATCACCAATATCACGTTAAACAAGACAGTTTCCGGCAATCAAGCTGTGGTGATTGCGAATTACACCGAAATCGAGTATCATCCGAATTCTAACAATGTCGCAGGCGTGAAGGCGGTGACCCAGTACTTCAGACTCGAGAACACCGAAGGGATCTGGCTGATCATCGAGATGTCGGATGAGCCCATGCCCATTGGGGCGTCGACCGGTGAGGTCAAGAAGACCCCTATCGATATTCTCATCGACAACGCAATATTCATTCTTCCTGTAGCACTCGCCCTGCTCGGGGTCGGCATCTACCTCAACAAAAAGGAGAAGGCAGCGCGTGCTGGCGCAGGCGGTGGCGGCGCGGGTGGTGCAGGTAGTTCGGGCGGCGCTGGCGCGGGAGTCACCATGCTGCAGACCGCTCAGGTCGCCAAGTTTGTCAAATGCGCGCCCTCGCAGATGAAAGCGGGCACCAGGGGCACGATTGATGTCTGGGTCAAGAACTTTAACAAGCAACCATACCAGAATCTTGCGGTGACCGCCGTATTTCCTGATACGGTTCGTGCGAAGAAAACAAAGCTGAAATTCGGAGCGCTTTCGCCAGGAGAGACCGCAAAACAGACGTGGAACGTCAAAACGTCCGCATCAGGAGTGTTTCAGATCGCGGATGTGACCGTTACCTTTACGTTCGGCGGCAAAAAATATGCGGGTGCGCTAGGCATGGTCCGGATACAGGTGGCGTAAAGAATCCAAAGAATAAGGAATTGCATCACAATGAAAAGGCTCACAGTCGTACCGGAAAGATGTTCGGGGTGCAGGTTGTGCGAACTTGCCTGCGCAATCCACGCGTCCGGCTCAAACAACCCGAAGAAATCAAGAATCCGCATCATCTCGCTGTATCCGCACCCGGTCGTCCGGATGCCGGTCTTCTGCAAGCAGTGCAAGGAGCCAAAGTGTCGGGATAGCTGCCCTGTGGATGCGATCGCTGTTCAGGACGGTGTCGTGACAATCGACGACGAACGATGTGTCTCCTGCCAGTCCTGCGTTGATTCATGTCCTGATGGTGCAATTTTTGTCCATTCTGACATAGATACGCCGTTTAAGTGTGACTTGTGCGGCGGTGCTCCGGTTTGCGCGGATGTGTGTCCAAAGAAAGCAATCCTGTACGTGCCTGAACATACACTCGGGCAAGTGCACCGGCTGATGAGCGCGCTTGGGTATGCACACCTGCAGGAGGTCGAGTACTGGGAGCACGGCGTCAAAAAAACGCTCAAATACGCGGATATCGGAGAGGACGGGATGGAATAGTGATGTAAATTAGGCAAGGAGGCATAACATCCCAACAATCAGCGAAAAGATACTGAGCCGGGCATCAGGCACTGATGCACTGGCTGGCGACTTCGTGCTCGCAGATATCGACTGCGCAATGTCGCACGACGGGACGAGCGTGCTTGCAGTGAAGGCGTTTACCGAGATGGGTATAAGCAGGGTCTGGAATCCTGACAAGATCGTGATCCCGTTTGATCATATCGTTCCGTCGAATAAGGAGACCACGTCAGATCTCCAGCGCACGACACGGAAGTGGGCGCAAAAACAGGGAATCTCCAACCTGTTTGAGATCGGTGAGGGCATCTGCCATCAGGTCATGGCGGAGCGGTTCGCACGCCCCGGAATGCTGATCGTCGGCGCAGACTCGCACTCATGCACGTACGGCGCGCTCGGAGCATTCGGAACAGGGATCGGCGCAACCGAGATGGCAGAGGTCTTTGCATCAGGAAAACTCTGGTTCAGGGTGCCGCAGTCGATCAGAATCACGGTGGACGGCGCGCTCCCGGATATGGTGAGCGCAAAAGACGTTACACTGCATCTCATCGGCAAGATCGGCGCAGGTGGCGCAACATACAAAGCAATCGAGTACTACGGCGAAACAATCGCAAATCTCTCAATGTCAGGCAGAATGACGCTCTGCAACATGGGTGTTGAGATGGGTGCAAAGGCGGGAATCGTTCCCCCGGACAATGTGACGTTTGACTTCATAGGAAATCATCCCGACTGCGTCTATGCCGACTCCGATGCAACATACACAGATGAACTCTTCTTCGACGTGACCGATCTTCCACCGCAGGTCGCAATCCCACACGCTGTCGACAACGTACATCCTGTG
>JAYEGG010000261.1:0-2546 GCA_034658995.1 Methanobacteriota archaeon
TACCGTTAGGCCCTTTTTAAAACTCCGCATGACATTGAGCATGTGCGTACAATCATCCCCCTATCGGATATTATGGCGCGGACTCTTTTATTTCATTAACTATCTTGAATTGGGACACTACCAAAATGTAACTACTCAGGTATGTTGATTGGTCGCCCGATTGCGATTCTGTACTTTCTGGCAAGAAAAATAACCGCGGAGGGCGCGGAGGATCGCAGAGTAGTTAACCGTTTATTTCCCCTCCGCGTCCCTCTCTCGCACTCTGCGGTTAAATTCCCGGTTTGGTTATAGTATCACCATGTCCCGAGCAGTCCCGGTATAATGAAGTCTTACGATAGTGGTTTTAGGTACCTGAGTAGTTACGATAAAATGAGCAATCTCTTTATAAGTGTTGATCACTGCAACTCAAGATACCAGAGACCCCGTTTTTTTGTTAATCTGATGAACAACCGCAAAATCAAACCCCGCCCGAAGGGCAGTTTTTACTCGATTTTTTGTGAAAAAATCGTGGGTCACGCGTCGTCTGCGACCAGATCCAATAGTGGCTTGTGGACCTGCCCGTTGGACGCAAGCATACTCACCCGCGATTCGATCGAAAGCTTGCCGGTGAGTGGCATTCCAGTGGTGGTGGTGACCATGCCGCCAGATTCCTCGATGATGAGCTTTCCTGCGGCGATATCGGTGATCCGCAGGTATCTGCGAAAGTCAACAAAGGCGTCCAGGACACCTGAGGCAACATAACAGAGTTCGAGTGACGAACATCCGAGAACCCGAATTCGCCGTACAATCCTTCCGAGATCGACCACTTTGGTTGAGTCTGTCCGGTATGCATAAGCAGTCACGCTTAATTTTTGCATTTCATTGACTCTTGACACACCGATACGTTTTTTATTGAAGTAAGCTCCCTTGCCCGATTCTCCGTAATACACATCGCCTGAATGCAAATTCTCGATGAAACCAAGTGATATGTCGGAAAGATCAGATCCGCCAATGGCGATGGAGACTGAATAAAACGGAATACCTGCCACTACGTTGAAAGTCCCGTCGAGCGGATCAAGCACAATTGTGAAATCAACGTCGCTCCTCCGAACATCCGGACTGCGCAGGTCTCCAAAAATAACTTTTTCGCCACACTCTTCGCTTATAAGTAGTATTTTCCGCCCATCAGCCTTCAAAACGTCGATTGCGGCATTCTCTGCTATTTCGTCGATTTTTTTTGTGGGTGTGCCGTCTGCGCCGGTGTACAGTTCCTGTCCTGCCTCTGGCGTGCCTATGACAGGTTCGATCGCATCGGTGATCGCGGCAGAGATCTCTGTGCAGAGTATCCGCAGGTCCATATTTAATAATGGGGCATATAGGTATATAAGGAGGGCAGTCAACAGGTGTGTCGATGAAAGAAATACCTGGTGGTGTGTGCGCTGTCCGCGGTGTGCGTGCGCACGGGGTTAAGGAAGGAAAAGACGGACTTGCCGTGATCATGGGCGAAGGGGCATCTGCCGGGGTTTTTACGAAAAATAAGATCATTGCAGCTCCGCTTGTTATTACCAGAATGCACCTCGCGGAACACCGGTTGTATGCGGTTGTTGCAAACAGTGGCTGTGCAAATGCACTCACTGGAACGCGTGGGCTTGCAGATGCCACCCGCACAGCAGAGCTGGTTGCAGGCAGGTTCGGAGTTCCTGCCAATTCGATCGGTGTTGCATCGACCGGGGTCATCGGTGTGCCCCTTGACCTGGACTGGATCGAAGACCGGATTGATTCCGTGATCGCTGGATTATCTGACACTCGCGAGGGAAGCGCGGCAGCCGCTCGAGCCATCATGACAACAGACACATATCCGAAGGAGTTTGCAGTTGAACTCCTATCAGGCGTGCGAATCGGCGGCATTACGAAAGGATCTGGCATGATATGTCCGAATATGGCAACGATGCTTGCGTTCATCTATACCGACGCGGATCTGCCGCATGAAATGCTCGTTTCGTGCCTGAAACGGGCGGTGAATCGCAGTTTCAACATGATTGTGGTGGATGGCGACACCAGCACCAACGACATGGTGCTTCTGACGGCGACTGCTGAATCAGGCACGCCGGACCGGGATGAGTTTCAGGAGGGGCTTGATTATGTCTGCACCGAACTTGCGAAGATGATTGCCCGCGATGGCGAGGGTGCAGAGAAGTTGATCGAGGCAAGGGTTACCGGAGCAGAGACTGACGAGGATGCACGAAAGGCAGCAAAAGCAATTGTCCAGTCGCCGCTTGTCAAGACCGCGGTTCATGGCAACGATCCGAACTGGGGACGGGTGATCGCTGCTGTGGGATATTCCGGCGCTGACATCGACCCGGACCAGGTGTCGCTCGCGCTCTGCGGTGTATCGGTCATGGATCGCGGCAGGGTGGTCGATGGTGCTGATGTGGACATGAGCGGCGAGGATGTCGAGATCACTGTCGATCTGGGGATTGGTGCTGGCGAGGCGGTTGCATGGGGCTGCGATCTGACGTGCGGATACGTGCGGATCAATGCGGAATACACGAGTTGAGGTGTGCGGA
>JAYEGG010000262.1:0-2544 GCA_034658995.1 Methanobacteriota archaeon
TGCGAAAGAGAAAAATAACAACTCTCTGCGTACCTCTGCGTCCTCTGCGGTTTAATATTCCATACCATAACCGGAGCCTCCTGAAGTGTGAAAAAGTGCTTGTAACTCGAATTACCAAAGAGCCAATGATCGATGCCGTGAATGCTGTGAATGCCAGAGCAGAGATGCGGATAAACTGATCGGGTAGTAGTGCATGCAGGTCCGGATCAGACTCCGCCGACCAGTAGTTTGAAGACCAGCAGACTGACTGTCACCATAATTATGGCGTGTTTGAGTCCTGATAGCACGCTTCCTTCACCCATCACACCTGCGATCAAACCGGAGCAGAGCCCCTGGATGAGTGATGCATGGAAGAACATTCGTTTGTATGCGTCGAGGTCAAAAGCACCAAGAAATCCCGCGTCGCCTCCGGATTCAGCCATCTGTTCGCCAGCTTCAGCCATTTGCGTCAGAAACGTGGCGGCGATCACATAGATAACCCCGACAAAGACGAGGAATGAGATATATATGATTATGATATAAATCATCATATTCATCACCCGCTCTCGCTTGAGCGTCTGTTCGGTCTCGGCGTCCCGCGCAGCCACTTCGAGCACCTCCCCGAGGTCTCCGCTCGATTCGTTCGCCCTGGTGATCAGCGTGATCGATCTTGACACCACATGCGTCCTGATACGGTTTGCAAATCGCACCAGCGAATCATTGACATCCATGCCCCAGTCGATATCCTTCCAGATCAGCTTGATCTGCTTGCTGAGTGTGCCGATGTTTGATTTTGACATCAGTTTGATCGAGTCCCGCATGGTCATGCCGGTCTCGTTCGTGCTCGCCAGTTTGCTCAGGAAACTTGGGATCTGCTTCTGGAGTCTACCTTCACGCATGCTCTTTGCTTCGTGGAAGATTGCGAGCGGAATGATTGCTATGTAGAACGAATACACGAGATGATCGTCCAGAAAGTTGATGATGAGATCGAGGTCCAACAGTTCGTTTCGATGGATTAGGAATGCAATAACAAAGAATAACAGCGCGAGCGGGACGCTTACGAGCAGTATGTTGGGTGGGTGTATCTTCACCGATTTTAGCGGATCGCTGAGCACCTGCCTTAACGCGAGCGTTTTCCTGGATTTTATGAAACGTCCCCATCTCTGCTTGAGTGCTTCCAGCCGTTTTGTCTCGGGATCAACGGTTGTGTTCTTGTTGATCTTCAGATTGGCAAGTTCGGGCGGCATAACAACGTCGCGGTTTAAGTTGATTCGTGTGCTGAGAAGTGCGGGGATGCCGCCAGCCGCTGGCGACAGCATATTGATCATGACCACGAACATGACCGAACCGATCGGGATCACCGCGTAAATGATCGCATACAGCATCATATCGTTTCCTGAGCCCATCAGCACCATCATCACGCCCATTATGATGATGAAGAGGGGACCTGCCACAAAAGCAGTCACATAAGACTCTGCGATCAGAGCAAGCGTCTCAAGATAACCTTTCTGATCGATTATAGCATCTTTCAGGTACTGATCTGACTTCTCTTTGAAGTATCTGGGAATATCGCCACCGCTGTCGATGACTGAGAGCAGATTGTGTGTCAGGTCCTGAAACTTGCTGGATACGGTCATTTCAGAGGCATTCTGGAGGGCTATGCGAAGATCGTGCCCGAAATACTCCATGTCCCGAACGATCATGTCCACTTCTTTTGCGACCTCGCCGTACGTATCCTCACATTTTGCAAGCGATTTGAATATCTCGATGATGTTCATGCCGCCGTTTGAGAGTGCATACATGAATGTGACTGCATACGGGAGGTTCTGGTTGATCGATGTCTTGCGCTCGCCCGCTTTGAAGGATGGGTAGAGCAGAAACAGGACATAGACGATTCCTCCAAGTACGATGCTGAGAAAGACTACAACGAACAGCGAGATAAATATCCATTTGTAATCGAGCAACCACGCCGTTGATTCGCCAAATGTCAGTTTTGTGATCTGTTCAGGCAGTCCGACGTATGTAACGACGATGAAAGAAAATATCAGCCCGAGAATTGCTCCGATGATTCCTGCGAGCACGGAATAGAATATGGAACTTGATATATACATCTCATAAGATATCGGTATGCGGGCATGTTGAAGCTTGGTGTGCAGATTCTGGTACTGCTCTGAATGCGCTTTGATGTGGTCGCCAAGCACTACGAACGGAACCATCATAAACAAGTGCAACCGTTGGTAGAACTGTTTAGTGAATTTATCGAATGCCGAATCTGTTGTTTTGCCCTCTCCATCCGGTTTACCAAGCTCATGTATCGCAGAAAGGATTCTTAGCTTATGTTCCTCGACCTTTTCTTCGATTTCAGTACCCGCGGTTCCTGTTCCCAGTCCGAACATCCCTGAAAGTTGATCTGCTGAAATTGCGGGGGACGCGATCGTCGGTGCAGGCTCAGGCACTTCCGGTTCAGCAGTTTCTGATAGCATCAGTCCTGCCAAAAGAGCTTCAGCTTCACCCTCATCAAGCGTTTCCGCATCGGCTGGTAACACCGGTTTTTCAGGCTTCAGT
>JAYEGG010000263.1:0-2543 GCA_034658995.1 Methanobacteriota archaeon
GTACGTGTTTAGCTAACTATAAGATTGCAGCTAAATACATACGGAACCACAAGATTACACTGATTTCCACAAGATTTCTGTGTTAATCTCGTGAAATCTTGTGTAATCCCGTGGTTTTTCGCCTTGGCTAAACACATACAAAAACCTTAATCTGTGAGCATCAGTGTAAATCTGTGTCTAATAAGGGTTTTCAGACACTGATTTACACTGATTTTACTTTTTCAGTGTTTTTATTGGCGGAACAAACTAATAGCCGCCTGCAAACAAGAACTCAGATATTCGCCAACACGACGGTTTCAGGGCTTTAAAAAGCTCATTTTGTGGCGGGTGCGAAGTATGCCTGAAAAGCTTACCTGGACATCGTGCGGAATATTAGTGGCATTATTCCCGGCTTTGTGTCCTTTGCAGGTTCTGATTGAAACGGGTTCATCGCCATGCTCGGGGCGCCCATGAAATTCTGGTTGATTCGGGCGGTTATTTCTTCGAATATCATTTTGTAGGCGGTGCAGTGTGGGTCAACGCCCTCTATTTCACCGTTGCTGGGCACCATGGCATTGTAGGGGCATCCTCCGCGGCAATAGCTGATATGGGGGCATTCTTTGCATTCCTGGTCTACATAGTCCTTGAACTTGTGCATCCGCGCCCATGCATCAGATTTGGCAAGGTCTTCCATCGTAGGGTGGTCGTAAACACTGCCCATCACATACTCTGGCATGCCCACAAAGCGGTAGCAGGGATAGATGCTCCCGTCAGGTCCCACCGCAAAGGTGCTGTCCATGCAATCCACGTAGGTGCAGACAGTGCCATGGCGTGTGAAGACGCATTTGCACAGGTGGTCGATATTCATAACTTCAATCTTATCCATATTTTCCAGATATTTATCCAGAAGGAAAATCAGCAGTTCCCCATACTCTCTCGAATCAAGCACCCAGTCATCAGAGCTTTCAGCACGCAAGGATGGCAGCGCAGGATGCAATTTAAGAGTTAGCCCGTTTTCCAGGAAAAAATTGAAGATATCTTCTTTAAGCTTTACGGATTGTGCAGTGAATGTGCAGATGAATCTCACATCAAGACCGTTCTCCCTGGCAATTTTATAGCCCTGCATGGTCTTATCGTAGTATCCAACGCCTCTCTGCCGGTCATTAAGCTCCTTTGGACCATCGAGGCTGGAACCAATCGGGATATTATACTCTGCCAGAATCTGTGCTAGTTCGGGAGTCATCTTCCAGAGATTGGTCTGCAGGGCAAAAGCCGGTTGCAGATGGCTTGCACCCTCAGATAGTAACGGCAGCGCTTCCCGGTAAAAATCCGCGCCGGCAAGGAGCGGCTCCCCGCCATGGAACGTGAAGGTGACCTGATCATCTCGGAAGTCTTTGAGCCATGTAACCACTTCTTTGATGGTTTCAATGCTCATTATCGGGGAGTTTTCCTCTGAACTCCAGCAATAACTACAATTCGAAGGACAGCCCAGTGTTGGGATTAGCATTACGTGAAAAACCATGATAACACCTTTTTAAATCTTGTTTTAGCCATGTTTTAACCTTCGCCATAGTACTAATAGTTTTCCTGCATGGGGGTTGTTACGTTGTGTGGTGCTTGGGTCATATCCTCGTCGGTGGTGCGGCCGGATAAACCTGGATATGGTGTAAAATCTCTTGAATGAGTCTCGCTCTTGGGCAAATAACATTTAATCTGTGTCCATCTGTGAAATCTGTGGCTAATAAAAGCTTTTAGCCACAGATGAACACTGATTTCACAGATTTTACCTACAACTCACCTGAACAGATTCGCGGAATCGTGTGTAACACCAGATGGCGTGACAGCCACTCTCACCACACCCTGACACATTTCATCTACGAGATGCCCAGCAACGCGAATTGTCAAACATCACTGGTCTTTATCCAGCAACATCTGTTCACACCGCTTTAGATCCTGCACCGTGTTCACGTTCAGCGCAACCTCGGTGTCAGGAAGAATCAGGTTAAAATCGGGCTGCTCCTCGTCGATCAATCCACCATCAAGGATATTGATGCCGCACGGGACGATCAGCTCGCCATCACGATTAAATACCGCAGTCGGACGCTGCCCGAGTTTTGTGCAGACATAAAGCGGGGTGTGAACCGAAAGCGCAGGCTCTTCTCGCTGGTCGTATGTCAAAACAACCCGGTCAATCAGTTCCGGCGTGACAAGCGGAAGATCAGACATGACAACGAGCGCAGGCGCCCTGATGTCAGCGGTCTGTATCCCGTGAACCATGTCACCCACATAACCGAGACCGGGCGCCGGGATAACCTCGACATCCTCACGCGCTGCCAGATACTCCCGGGTCTCTGGCACGCTTGGTGATGTCACAACAAAGATGCGATCGATTGACGTGCTGCGCTTGAGCGTATCAATCATATAATCGATGAGCGGCACCCCGCGGAGTTTAACCATCGGCTTCTCGCCGCTCCACCCGTTTGTGAAGAACCTGCTTCCAACGCCGCCAGCCATCACCACCGCATGCATTCCCCCGGGTCACCTCCTGATATTCTCGCTATTCT
>JAYEGG010000264.1:0-10850 GCA_034658995.1 Methanobacteriota archaeon
CCGGTCCAGCGACGACATGAAATAGCCAGCTCGCGGGCCTGATTTCTTCCCGAGAATAGCTATATAGATCGCCTGAAACATCTTGCTTCCGCTGATCCCTGCAGCTTCGGACGCCCCATACACCAGATCATGCATATCACTGGCTGTTATATCGTCGCTGATGCCTGATGCGATCTGCAAAAGCCCTGCTCTCTGCCCCGGAGTGAGTTTTTCCACATCAGGTGGCAGGGTTTCCTGCACTTCAAACTTGACCGACTCAGGCGCATACAGGGCAAGCCAGTTCGATGCGTTCTCCATGCGCATCTTCACAGACTCCATATCAAGCGCGCCATAACCGCTGCGCATGAGAACCTCCTGGAAACTATCAGGGTCAGATGCAATCTGTAGCGCGGTCACAATGTGTGTGAACGGAATATCTGACCGAAGAGATGTTTTTGTCAGGGACAATTCACGCGCTCTGCCTGTTGCACGGTCGTATTCATCGATCAACTCGACGATGCGTGACGGATCAAAGTCGATGTGTTTTTCAGGCTTTGTTTTGAGAATCAGGTACCTGAGCACCTCCGGCGGCATGACCCGCAGCATATCCGTGATCGTGACGGTCACGCCGGTTGACGAGGACATCGCGCCCTTTCCCTTCAGATGAATCCATTCGTAGATGATCGGATATGGGGGCTCGCGTCCATATATCTCTCTTGAGATCCTTGTTCCTGTGTCATACGATCCGCCCTTTGTCGCATGGTCCTTGCCAAACGGCTCGATCGTGACCCCGAGAATGCCCCACCGTGAAGCCCAGTCAACCCGCCATGTCAGCTTCCCGTTCCCTTTCACAGGCACCGTGCCCGCATAACCGCAGTCACAGGTGTAATCGACTGTTTCGCGGCGGTCGTCAAATCCTGTGACCTCTGTTGTAGTGATCCGTCCGCAGGATTCGCATAAAACATTGAAAGGACTCCAGTTAGCTGGAAGCTTCCGCTTTGATACGGTCTCAAGGATTGTTGCGATCTTATCCCGGTTTTGCAGTGCTTTTATGATTGCTGGTATGAAATCCCCGTTTTCGTAGAGTTCGTGCGCCCGGTAGACCGTGGGTTTGATGTCCAGTTCTTCGAGGGACTCAAGGAACGGCATCAAGTAATGTTCGGCATAGTTTGCGCAATTGCCGCACGGGCAGGGTATGGCATAGAGTGGTTTGCCAACATGTTCGGCGTAATCCTCAGACAGGAATGGATAGACCTTACGGAGTGGATCAAAGGTGTCTCCGATGTAAATCAGTTCCGCATCTGCCCCGGCGTCGCAGAGTGCCCGGTACGCCCCGTCCGCGGTCAGTACCTCGCGCAGGTTCCCGATATGGATGCTTCCTGAAGGCGTGATCCCTGTCGCGATGATGTGCTTCTCTCCGGTCGCAGCCACATTATCTGCGATGACGTCTGCCCAGTGTCTTGTCTCGTCCATCTTGCGCGTTCACTCTTCGGGGTTTTATTGTTCGACAGAGATGGTGGTCAGTTTCAGGTGTTGCACGCCCTTGAGCGCCATAAGTCCCTCTGCTACAGCCTTAACCTCGTTCACGTCACCCTGCAGCACGATTACCTCCATGCATAGTTCCGCATCCACATGCATGTGGAGTGATGATCTGATCGCGTCCAGATGTTTGTGCTGGATATTGGCAAGCTCATCAGCGAGTCCGCGCTGGTGGTGGTTATATGTAAGCGATATGATGCCAACCCTACCACCCTTGACCTCACTGGTCCATTCGTAATACCTGATGTAACTCCGGATCGCATCCCTGATACCCTCTGACCGTGAGGAGTAGCCTCGTTTTGCGAGAATGTCATCAAACTTCGTTAGCAAGTTATCCGGGAGCGATACCCCGATTCTCATCAATTCCTGTTCGTTTTCCATTTGATCAACCCACATAGTGTGATGCTGTGTTAACCGACCTCTTGTATGTTATTCATTAATAATATTACCATCGGCGCAGGACCACAGGATTACATCATGATAATAATGATAATGCTTTAATAGGATGAGAAACAAAGTCATGTTTGTAGGAGTGAATGATGAAATGCCGGGATTGCGAAGTGTACTCGCGAACGATGCACACACCAGGATGGCGCAAACGCCCACCGCAACCACAATTGGAAAGCCCACCGATGATGGAGTAGTCGCCCACGCTCCAACCATCAAATCCACAGGAATTGCCGTCCTGGATCGCAATCTCGAAGGTGGACTTCCGGCAGGCTCGGTCGTATACATGTCCGTAGACTCAAAATCGATGTCAGAGGTGTTTCTGTACCAGTTTACACAGGCGCGCAAGACATACTATGTTGCCACGGGCAGGCGACCCCGCTATGTTGCGTGGGACGTGCAGAATATGGGATATGATATATCAGATATATCATTCATTGATGTATATAGTGAATACTATATCACTGCGCAGGGCGATCTGGTGGATAATGTGGGCAATGAATACGTGGATAAGCAGATCACGGAATTTATGATAGATACTCTCCGGAATATCCAGATCGAAGAAGAACTTGGAGATATAAACATCATAATTGATACGGTTTCATTTTTTCTTGGTTTGAATGTCAATACCGGCGAAATCAAGAAACTCATGAACGTTATTTACGAAACAACCAAGGAAACAAACGGGCTGACATATCTATACGGGCTGAAGGAGACGCACAGCCCCTCGCTCGAAAACGAGGTCATCAACTCGTGCGACGCGGTCTTTGATGTCGAACTGCACCGCGGTTCTGACGAGGTCATGAGCAGACTCACCATCCCAAAGATCCGCGGACGGACGCCGGTCACAGATCTGCTCAAATTCAGGATCGGCGATGGTATCCAGATCGATACCTCGACTGATATCGCATGATGCGGTGCAACACCACATAAAGAAGCAGTGCAATCAGCAGATAGATACTGAGATATGCACCCCAGCCCGGGCTGTCGATCGCAAGCGTCGCCACAAGGTTCATCGGCGAGTTCTGAAAGATATAACAGAGAAGAAATAGCGTGATTAAAATCAGCGAATAGAACAATTGAGACGTTCCCCGGTTCTTAAGCGTGGTTGCGATAAACGCACCTGTTAACACAAGAATAAGTGTCACTGCGGTAACGAGAAGCAGGATCGCCACCGGATTGTGCACCGGGATCCGGTTGAGCGATAATAGCGCAATCCACACAGATACCTGCACCGGCACAATCCCTGTTGCCACGAGTATTTTTCCATCGAGGATGTCCGAGAAGGTCACCGGAGATACGAGAAGGAGATCAATCGTTTTCTGCTCAAATTCCTCGGTGATAAAGTCGATGATCAGACCTCCAGAGATGAATGCCGGAGTAAACACAAGTAACGGGATTAAAACAACGTAGATAAACTCAAAATAAGGATTCGATGGTTTTTCAGGAAATTTCAGATCGATTGGCGCGTACCCTGGAAGTCGCGCGGTTCTCGCATTGCGCGCATACTGTTCAAAACGCTCGAGCGGTTCTTTCAATTGCAGCATCAACACGGTTGCTTTGAGATCGGTTTTCGGGAGGTATATGTGGATATCGATAAGATCACTCCCGTCGATCGTGGTATTTGGGACAAGAAGGATTCCATCGATCTTGCTTCTGTAAAAATCTCGGCCAGCGGTAGAATAATCCGGATATGCTACCGGAGACAGTTTGCCTACTTCGATCAGTCGGTACAGCAGGGTTTCATTGACAGATCGTTTTGGTCTTATATTAGATGAGTATCGGACATAACCGGCGTAGCTGGAATCGTTGGAACCAGTTGAACCGTTGGAGCCATCGGTGCAGGTGCTACTGTTCAACACGATCTCTGATCGGTGCGCAAGCCCGAGGTTTGCGCTTTTCATCTCAGACTCGGAGAGAGAGCCCGGATCGTAGAAGGAGGTTAGCCCGACCACGAGGAAGGAAGAGAACAGCGCGATGAACAACTGGATAAAGATGGTGAGAACCAGCGTTTTCTCGCTAAAAAGACCTTTCAGATCTTTTTTTGCAATCGAAAGGATATTATGCAAAGACAAACCCCCGCAACAGGAAAAAATTGTATGCGACATGCACAGCAGTTGCCGCAAGCAGGCACACAGAATAACGCTGGTACCTAAGCCCGATTGCAACGATTGCCACGCAACCGATGTGAAGCAGCAGCGGATAAACAAGAAGCGAGCCCATAGACAGAATCGTGCCAAAGACCGAGTCCGCGATCGAGGCTACGGTGACGAGCACCATTAACTTCTCCCCGACAAAGAATCCTGAACCTGCAAGTATCGCCAGGATGATCGCTTGTTTTCCAGTATATCCCTTCAGGGAGAGCGTATAGACTCCAGCAGACTTGAGCACCTCTTCAATCAGCGCAGAGATACAGATCATCGCGATGATCGAGTACGGGAGCGGGATATTAAATAATAGCACAATCGACATCAATTCAAACATATAAGCGAACGGAATTAGAATAAGGGTCAGCAGAAACAGATACGATCGCTTGCGCAGGAACAGTTCGATACAGTCGATGATCTTCCTTTTCACGGTTTTCTGGGTGAACAAATCCTCTTCCCTGAATATGAGTGTAGCAAACCCAAATGTTGCGATTGAAACGCAGTAAAACGGAACCGTTGAGAACAGATACTCACTTAAGTAGATCTCAGTTCCGGTCAGGATCTTTACGACCAGCGTCATCGGAGATATCAGGGCAATCGCATGAATATGCGCAAACATCGCAGGAAAGAAGAGATAACCCGATACGATTGTTGAAAAGAATACGCTGACAAACGTCAGTTCCTTAAAGCTTCTTGCAAGTATCGAAGAGAAGAGTGAGAATGATAAAAACAGCGAAACGACCGGGATCATGACGGCAACGATCACGAGGCTGCTTTTCACGATTTCAGTAATCGACGCTGATCCGAGTGTGTATTTGAGGTACATAGCCAGCACAAACATAATCCCGAGAGTGGTGATCAGGTACGGCAGCGTCTTGCCCGCTACGATCTCGCGCCTTGTTAGTGGAGATACCAGCAGGAACTCGCCGCTCCGGTTGGTACGTTCATTCATAACGCTCGCAGAATAGAACTGGGCGACAAAATACATCGGAAACATGAATATGAACGCAAAGATTACCGAAGTGAACGGAATCGGCGGCTCGATGTTCGACGGCGTTGCAACAGTCTGTTTCTCAAGGAAATTTCGTTTTGCCATCTGCCTGAACTCCTGCATGTCAGCCGGCGGTGCATGGGTCTCTGAGTCTGTTTCAGCGTGGCTCACGCCGCCTAATCGCTCAAGTTCCATGATGATCGCATCTTCTCCGGATATGTGTGACTGCAAACCATCCGCCGCACCTGCCGCACCATCCCCAGTGCCTGCACTACCGGCTACGCCACCATCTTCGTCTGAGTCCGACTCTAAGCCTAACTGCGCTGATGCAAGCATCTGAAAGCTCTGCTCACGCTCAAGATGATGAATCGTGATCCAGACCGGAAAAGAATTGTTCAGATCAGGATATGATGAAAGCGTGATCTCTCGATGTCGTTTCATCGTGCTCTTCAGGGCATCCAGAGCTGCTATCGATTTTTCAGTGCCATGAACCGACACATTTCCACCGATAATTAAAATATCGGCCCTTCTGCTCAGATACGCCTCTCTGGCATCATCTGATCCCAGCAGCAGGATGTTGAACCGGTCGTCACACTCAAGAATCTGCGCCAGATTCACGTCATCAAGCGAGATCGTGTACAAGCCGCTACCCATGCTACTCTGCGATGCAAACGACGCGATCACCGCTATCGCAACGACGAAACCGCCCGCCGCAATCAGCGATCTGGTGCTCAGATCGAGTCTCGAGCGCAATAACTCCCACTTCGCAATCGTAAATACCCCCACCATCATGTTTATGTCGGTATCCATCATATTAATCTCTACCCATGGGCGACGTGGCTATCAGTGTGAAGGGTGTGTGCAAATACTACGAGGACTTCTTAGCGGTGGCTGGCATCGATCTTGAGATCCATGAGGGCGAGATATTCGGGATCGTAGGACCAAACGGCGCAGGAAAAACCACGCTCATCAAGATGATCAGCGGGCTTGTTTCAGAGAGTAGCGGGGAAATAAACGTTCTTGGATACGATTTTGCGACAAACGAAGTTGAAATCAAGAAAAGAATCGGATTTCTCCCTGAAGACTCTCCCCTCTACGAGAACATGCGGGTCATGGATTATCTGATCTTCTTTTCCGAGATATTTGGTGTGAAGAAAGACATCGCAACCAGCCGCATCCAGGAATTGTTGACTGCGCTTGACCTCAACCCGAACCGGAAAAAAATTGGCGAACTCTCGAAAGGGATGAAAAGAAAGGTTGCCATCGCCAGATCCCTGATCAATGACCCTGAAATTCTTATCTATGATGAACCGACCTCCGGACTTGACCCGATGACCTCAAAGTACATCGTGGACTTCATCAGGGAACTGAAAAGACAGGGGAAAACGATTGTTTTCAGCGCACATAACTTATACCAGGTCGAATCGATCTGCGACCGAATATTAATCATGAATAATGGGAAAAGAATCGTGAACGACTTTACCAAAGACATTATCAGCAGATATGGGCGCACCGAGTATCAGATCGAGTTCAGGATCGATGACGCAAGCAAGCTTCATTTTGAGGGGATGGAGCGGTGCAACAAACATTATCTGATCAGAACATCCAGTATCGACGATATCAACCGCATCACAAGAAAGATCATCGAGAACGACGGGGATATCGTAGAGGTACGGACGCCTGAGACTCCGCTCGAAGAAATTTTCCTTGAACTGGTAGGGGACTAAAGGCGGCGGCAAAGCCCCTGAAACCGCATCTTAATTAAGAGATCAGTGACAAAGATTGAGGCAACATGCCGCAGACACCACCCACCGCAGAAAAACTCGCAGAAAGCCAGAAATCAATCAGCATAGCAGAGTTCTTTGAAAAAAACAAGCAGATGCTCGGGTTTGATTCGCTGCAGCGATCACTGATCACCACGATCAAGGAAGCGGTGGATAATGCGCTTGATGCATGCGAGGAAGCGGAAATCCTGCCTGATCTCTTCATCGAGATCAAACAATCCCAGTCCGGCTCAAACTCAAACCTTGTTGTGATCGTTGAAGACAACGGTCCGGGCATCGTTAAGGACCAGATTCCGAAAGTCTTTGCAAAATTGCTGTATGGCTCCCGTTTTCACACCATCAAACAATCCAGAGGGCAACAAGGTATCGGGATCAGCGCTTCGGTGTTGTACGGTCAACTCAGTACCGGAAAACCGGCAAAAATCATCTCAAAGATCGATCCCGGCGAGCCAGCACATTACTGCGAACTGATTATTAATACAAGCAGAAACGACCCGGAGATTCTTGAAGAAAAGATCGTTGACTGGGATTCCCCCCACGGCACCAGAATCGAACTCGAACTCGCAGGGGCTTATATGAAGGGCAGGCGCCAGTCCGTGCTCGAATACCTACGAAACACCGCAATCGTGAACCCGCACGCAAGAATCACGCTTGTGGACCCGGATGGCGAGTATACCACATTCAACCGGGCGACAGATATACTTCCGGAGCAGCCAAAAGAGATCAAACCGCACCCCGCCGGCATAGAACTCGGAACGCTTGCAAAGATGCTGAGATATACCGACAAACATAAATTGTCTGCGTTTCTGAAGGATTCCTTCTCCAGGATCGGAGCAGTGACTGCTGAAGAGATATGTGCGCACGCAAAATTAAAACCTGCAGCCGACCCGAGAAAACTCACGCATGATGACGTTGAACGGCTGCTCAAGGCATTTGGATCTGTAAAGATCGGATCTCCGCCAACTGATTGCCTATCACCTATTTCGGAGGATCTTATTTATAAGGGAGTTGAAAAAGAATATACCCTCGACTTTATATCGACGGTAAAACGCTCGCCTGCTGTGCACGCGGGAAGTCCGTTCCTTATCGAGGTTGCAATCGCTTATGGCGGCGATCTTCCTGCTGACGGCAAGGTAGAGATCCTCAGGTTCGCGAACCGGGTGCCTCTTCTGTACCAGCAGGGCGCATGTGCGATCACGCATGCCATCGAGCGCGTAAACTGGAAATATTATGGGTTGTCGCAACCGGGTGGGTTCCCTGCCGGACCGTGCACGATCCTGGTGCATGTTGCGTCAACTAACGTGCCATTCACCTCCGAATCGAAGAATGCAATTGCTGACGTCCCTGAAATTCTGGATGAGATCGAAAACGGGGTGCGCGCAGTTGCAAGCAAGATGAGAAAGTATCTTGGAAGGCGGGACGTACTTTCAAAGCGCAAAGAGAAGGAGAATCTCATCAGAAAAGTGATTCCAAGGATCGCAATCAAAGTTTCAGATATCCTTGACCGGGAGCCGCCCAATATCAACCCGGTCGTTGCGAGGATCATGGGAAATCTCCTTGTGCATCGTTTGATCAAACAGACCGGGGATGGTTTTAATGTCGAGATAAGGATCAAGAATCATACCGGGACTGCACACTCGTTCAAACTGCATGACTTCATTCCTTATGAGATAAAAAGCGCAAAACCATCGCCACGCAGCGCGGTAGTCGGGGACAGGTTCGATTATTTATGGGAAGTATCGCTCCGCTCAGGAGAGGACGTGTATCTGCGATATACCATTGGTGGCGATGATAGTAACAATAACAGCGGCGAAGCGAATCTCACACTTCCGGAACCCGTGGTTGAGGGCGTGTCTGCCGAACTGGTCACCGGCGCAAGAGCGATTGCGTAGGCAGGTTATCTTTTGCGACATAGTGCGCGGTTGCTCAGGGTCAGGTGCCGGACCAGCGCGCACGGTATAAGTACTGCCAACCTACCCCTGTGTATCCCCCGGTGCGCCTGCAAACCTGACGAGCGCTTCCGCCTCCATCCGGTGCAGAGTCGCAGGGACGATCAGCACATGCATGGGCGCACCAAAATCGGATGCGGCAAGGCTTATGAGGCGGTCACACTTCACCACAACATCAAGAGATCCTGCCCGCGCAATTCCAACGCCAAGTGCCCCCTCAAGAGCCTTTGACTCATCGACTTGCATCAACAACCGGGCAGCGTATGGAATCGTCATGAATCCCTGTTCCGGATCGATATCGAGAAACAACAATGTGTGAAGATCGTTATCGAGGTTTTGCAGGATGACGTTATACGGAGTCTCCGAAATTATGGTCTTAGACCTGCTATGATATGGAAAAGGAATGGTTGCCGATTTTCCGAACCGGTAGTTCTGCAAGCCCGTAAGACCCGCTACCGCAGATGCAATCGATGAACCATGTACGATCGCGGTCTTGATTCTGAGATCGGATGCGCGCAGACGGAGATCGACGTGCGTTGTCGATACCATCGGATCCCCACCGGTGAGGAGCACCACATCCCCATTGATCGCATGGCGCAGCCACGCCGGGTCTACTTCGATCTCATTTCTCGAAAGCACCGTTACCTTCTTTTGGTAGAGCGATTCCATGCGTTCAATGGTTGTCCCCATCATTTTTGAGGTGTAAAACTCGGCAAATACCATATCCGCGTCTTTTATTGCCCTGACGCCTTTTAACGTAACGTCCTCTTCATCATAGAGTCCAAGACCGACAAACGTGAGCATAGGGGTGATTCTGACATCAGTTTATTTAAGGTGCACCACAAAAACCGGGATTATGGAGATCCACATCAGATCAAGACACTACCTGCGAAACAACAATGTGAAGAAAATCTTAAAAGAACTTGAAAAGATGTTCGATCCGTTGGACATCGATGCAGCGTTCAAAGGAAAACGATTTGAACTGCTCAAAACCGGTCCTTATGACATCATATTGGTCGACGACGAACCGATGATCTTCATGCCGGATGGTGAACCGTTTCTCACCGTGAAAGGCGCGCTTTTGACCAAACCAAATCAGCGGGTTGTTGTAGTAGACGCTGGCGCCACCAGGTTCGTGGTGAACGGCGCGGATGTGATGCGCCCGGGGATCGTGCAGGCAGATCCTGGTATCGAGGCTGGCGATCTCGTGATCATTGCCGAGGAGTTGCACAAAAAAGCGCTTGCAATCGGACGTGCGCTCGTTTCAGGAGATGACATGCCTGGCGAATCCGGCAAGGCGGTCAAGTCCATCCACTATGTCGGAGATATACTGTGGAATATCGTGTGATGTTACGATTTCCGAAAAGTTTATTAACGAGTAAGAATTATGTATATTGGGCACGCACCGTGTCACAGAGTCAAAGGTGAGTAGATGCCTCCATTTGCCTTTGATATTTGAATCGCGACGGGGTGAAAAGTTCCTCCTCGAACACTCCTCTCGCATGTGGGTGAGGGGGGAGGGGGCGTGGGGTTTATTATTAGCATTTAATCCGCGTGATCAGTGTTAATCTGTGGCAAACAAAACTTTTAGCCACAGATTACACCCATCTAATCCGAACCAGTGTTTGCAGGATTACTATGGTTTTCAAACGACCAGAAAAAAGATTCTACGTGCCTGGTGGCAGCCATTCCAAAACGCGGGACAGACTACCAAAAAAAAGTAACTACTCAGGTATGTTGATTGGTTCCCCGATCGCGATTCTAGGCTTTCTGGCAAGAAAAATAGGCTCTTTGGTAATTCGAGTTACAAGCACTTTTTCACACTTCAGGAGGCTCCGGTTATGGTATGGAATATTAAACCGCAGAGGACGCAGAGGTACGCAGAGAGTTGTTATTTTTCTCTTTCGCACCCTCTGCGTTCCTCTGCGCACTCCGCGGTTTTCCGAAACGTATTTCGAAAATATCAAAAAATCTCCGATGTTTTGGTCACTGTAACTCAAGATACCAGAGACCC
>JAYEGG010000265.1:0-2520 GCA_034658995.1 Methanobacteriota archaeon
GAGAACGTGTACAGGTGCCCTTTCAGAAGTGTATCAAGATAAGCGAAGATCACGTTGTACTCGACGAAATCCGGAAGCAGCATATCGAGATTCTCATTAAGTGACGGCGTTGCCGTGATGCGGAGGTTTGTCACATTGATTGCGCCTGAGGAATCCGAGTGGAGCATGAAAGGCACAGCCCAACCGGTCTCGTTGGTCGATAGATTGACCCACTGGTACGATGGCGGGCTGGTGACGTTGCCAAGCTTATGCGACTTCGTCCAGTCATTGATCGCAGCAGCGAAATCCGGGGTTCGCTCGCTCGTCTTAAACGGCTGGGTGATCGGGGGGATTACGCGGATCATGCGGGCGGCGGCAGCGTCACTGCCAACAGAAAGCGTACCGGAGGTGACGTCGATTGCGATTGTATTGCCCCCGATCCTCCATTCGGTGATATCGCCGGGAAGCGTGATGTTATGCCATGTCCAGCTTCCGCCGGTGTCGATTGCTGGGCTGGTCGCATTGACCTCGACATTGTTCACCGAGATTCTGATGTCGGTTGCACTACTGGTCTTGACATACATCGAGAGAATTGCGTCGGTTGCAATCTCCCGGTAGATCGAGAGATTCTTGCCGGTGGAATTGCCAGCATGTACCGGTATTTCCCCGGTCCGATTGCCGTTATCGTTCTTTATCACGGTCGTGTACTCCCAGACCTTCGTCCCGTTCCCGTTATCAAGCTCGGTCGCATTCCCGACAGCAAGCCACGGCGTCTCAGGGAACCGGGGCGTGTAGACATACACCTTCCCGGCACCGGGCGCGCCGACTGCGAGATCGGGGGTGCTGTCGGCATCAACATCACCGATCTCTGAAACAACGGTACCGAAACCTGCACTGGGTTCTGATACCAAGATCGATCCGATCCCGAGATCGACATCGTAAAATACCCCCACCTCTTCATCGGATCCCCCGACAATCACGCCACCGTATCCGTCAGAATCGACGTCTCCTGATGCGGATACCGATACCCCGAAGCCAGACCCCGATGCCCCGGTCAGGTTGATGTCAGACTTATTGTCAAGCAGTGATCCGCCGTAAAAGATGTGCGCACTATCGTTTCCCGGCGCGCCAACGATCAGGTCATCCGCGCCGTCCTTGTTCACATCTCCTGCTCTGGCAACGGATGCGCCGAACCCTGTTTCGCCGCTCAGCGTCATGTTCACAGTTTCGGACAACGATCCGCCAAAGTAGACATACACACTGCTTGAGTTGTTTGCGCCAACAACGATGTCCGGCGTATCATCCCCACTTAGATCCGGACATGTGACAGAGATTCCAAAGAAATCACTCTTGTTATATGGATTGTACAGTTCGAAATCGTTGGTTGGGGTTGCACTCAATGAACCGCTGCCATAATACACAAACACTTTTCCTGCGATTGGACCGGATGCTTCTTTATCCACCCCAGGTGCTCCAGCGAGCACATCATCAAAACCATCGCCATTGAGATCACCACACGCAAGCGAATACCCAAACCAATCCTCGTTGTTGCCCATACTCGCAGCAGGGTCGCTCATCATAACGTCCGGAGCGCCCATCGCAGTATCCCCATAGTAGATGTATGCCGCACCGGTGTCAGTGTGCGTGGCAGTATCATTTTTATATGCGCCAATAATTATATCATCAAAACCGTCATTATTCACATCCCCGCACGCCACAGCCCAGCCAAAGCGATCGCCGGATGCGCCCGGATTCGTGATCGTGAGATCCGGCGCAGTCGCCCATGCCGCGATGCTGCTGTTGCCATAGTACACATACACCACCCCGGAACTGGAGTTGTTCCCGTAAGCACCGACGACCATGTCAGGTATGCCATCGCCGTTTACATCGCCGTGCGCGATTGCGCATCCGAAGCGATCTGGTGTGCTGGCTGGAGAGTCCAATTCGAGCGGGAGTTGTGGGTCAATGCAGGGGTCGGTATCTAACCTCGACATCCCTGTGAGCGTGACATAAGCGTGGCTGATTCTGGTGTTGTTTGGCACTGACACAGTGAAGGTATGGTTGTAAGTGCAACCCGCCGGAGTTCTGAACTCAAACTGATACGACGTTTGATTGGCACCCGGATTCGATGGCACAAACTCCGCGGTCCCAAAGCTTGTTGCGCCCGCGACCCCATTCACCCAGTCAACCACCGAATTCTTAAGCGAACTCGTATAATACTCCCCTTCCTCAATAGGTGGCATCTGCGCGTCCAGTATCGCAAGCGCATCCCTGCCGTACGTCTTGAGCTGGGCATCCACATGAAGTTCGGTCTGCGGCACAGAGAGCGTCACCGCGCTCACCACCAGATAAACCGTGCCAACCATCAAGAGAGCCGCAGCAAACCCTTCGAGCGTCTGGAGCTGCGCCCGCTCATCACGTAACCAGCCCCCTGTTTGACCTGCATTTATTACTCGCAAACTTTTCACAAAAGTTTGATCAAAAACTGCCCTCCGGGTCAGATACCAGTTTTTACTCACAAACATCTCACAAACGTTCAAC
>JAYEGG010000266.1:0-2498 GCA_034658995.1 Methanobacteriota archaeon
CTATCGTCGTTGGCTCCATGCCAGCCCCCTTCACCAGTTCCCGCTCGCGCTGTATCCACGGTTCATCACCGCTTTTAAGCCCGACGATCACATTCAATCCGGAATCCTTGAGATTCTGCGCTTGTGCATGACCCTGGTTTCCGTATCCGATCACCGCGATCGTCTTACCCTTCAGAACGCCAAGGTCTGCGTCATTGTCATAATATATTTGCACCATATACGTACCTCGTTGTTATCCGTTGATTCGGATCGTATTAATTCTTTTGTGCACCGTTATCAATTGCTTGATGGTGGACGTGGATGAACGCGGGGCAACGCGTGGGTGGCGTGGGGTATAAGTAGAAAGACACTTCAGCAATATACAAACCAAACGGAGGCGAAATATATGTGTAGTGTTGGCGATGTTGTCGGTATCGACGTGCAAACGCTCTCATCGAGTGAATATGAATGTCTGGACTGCAACAACAAGTTCAAAGGAATCGGAAAGAAAGTCAGGTGCCCCACCTGTAAATCAAGCAATGTCCATAAGATCGGATGAGTTTGTCCGGATCGGTTTTGATGAGATTCTGTATCTCTCCGGGAGAGATGGTGTAATCGGCGTCGTGAAAGCAGGCGCGGGTCAATGGTTCATTGAAACCGAAGAAGAAGAGATCGCACTCTTCACAGAAGCGGATGATCTCTTTGTTGCATCGGGATTTGGCACGGATGAGCAGATCGTTAAGGGAATTGGGTGTATGCTGTATCTGGTGCGGGACGTCGGTTCTCCATTGATCGTTCTTCCGAAGGATCATCCAGCCAGCGGCAGACTCAAGATCGTTGTCTCTGCGGGCGCCACGACCACAGTCCGTTGCGATATTACGCCTGGGACGCACCCGGAGCAGGATGTGCTGTGCGGCGGCGGCGAGTTTGACGGGGTGCGGATTACCGGGGTCGCAGGTGGCGTGCGACTGCACAACATCGACCCGGGTAAGATTGATATACGGACATCGAAGATATAAGAATCATGAGTGAAAGTATAGCGGCTGGAGACACAGTTCAGTACAGCAGTACTGGCACGATCGGCAAGGTGAAACGATTCGACCAGCGGGATCATGAAACATGGGCGCTTGTTGACAGTAGCGATCTGTGGTACAAGGTAGATACGCTCAAAGTTCTTGAAGGCGAGGTTGAAATAAAGGACTGGGACAAAACACTGACGCTTGACGAACTTAAACAAGCTACCGAGCGCAATGTGGACCGAATTAGCCGTGTTCAGGAAATACTGGAAGTAGAACTGTGTGAGAGCGGTGGATGAAACCACGTATCGGAGTTATCATCCACGGTCCCGAGATCATTGATTCGGACGGCGCGCGCCTGGTGCTGGACATACTCGCAGAGCATTATGAGGTGGAGGCATTTCTTGGCGGGACGATGGGGCGTACCGCGGTCATCGATGCATATCTTGAAGACCGGATCGATATTACCAGAAGGATGGGTCTGAGCGAGGCGATTAATTCATTGCAGGGCGTGGACGCCGCCTTCCTGCTGAATCGTGGAAAGACCACAGGTAGCGGGATCGCGTTTGGCAGGATCGTTGTGTCGCGCACGAAACAGACCCCAGTCATCCAGATCGAACGCCCAATGGATGATGATGGCGCGGTCATCCCGTGGAACGATGCCCTGCCGTGGGCTAAGCAGGTTGCAGGGATGCTGAATCTGCCGATCAGGACGCCGCCTGCAGCGCAGGATGTACTGCTGGTACGCACCGATAGAACAGGTGGAGACGACATAACCCGTGGAACCAATAGAGGTCAGACACGGAGAAGCATTCAGGGCGTTGTGCCGGGTGAGACCATCCGGATCAATGGGATCGTCGTCGGAACCGCCGTATCAGACGATGTCGAGATTGTGGTTGCGGATGGCAGGATTATGAATATCGCTGGCGCAAGAATAAAGGAGCACGGCATCGAAAAACTCGGGAGGATCAACCCTGGCACAGCACTGGTCCGGACCGGCTCAATACGGCGGACAGATCACATACCAAGAATTGGCACGACAGAGATGCGGCGCACAAACCCGCGTGTCGTGCTGATCGACCATGATGCCGAATCCACATTCGAAATTGCAGCAGACGCAGATCTGGCGATCACCATAGGTGACGACACAACAGCCATCGCAGGAGACCTTCTCTACCGGCTTGGAATCCCAATCATCGGCATCACAGATCTGGATATCGATAATGTTCTCACAAAGGCAACTATTTTCCCAGGATCCACGGTTCTACGGGTCGAACCCGGGTATGATGATATTGTGGGGGGCATGGTGCAGGATAAGATATTTGGTGGGGAGACCCGGATGAAAGCCTCTTCGATTGACTCAGTGAGGGAACAGGTGATCACCATAGCCGGAAAAAGGTTGGTCGAGGTCGTGTCGTATTGATTTAGTATGTGTTTAGCCAAGGCGAAAAACCACGAGATTACACAAGATTTCACGAGATTAACACAGAAATCTTGTGGAAA
>JAYEGG010000267.1:0-2494 GCA_034658995.1 Methanobacteriota archaeon
GACATACAACCTCTCGCTTGCAGAATAGTCGTAATCTTCCCAGCGCATGTTGTAGTCCTTGCGCAGATCATACTCGCTTTTGTTTGCGCCCACCACATCAGAGAATGGGACAAGGTCCCCGCCGCCGATGAGCAGGTCTTCATATACGCCGATGTACCCCCAGGATTGTGGCTCTTCTTCGAACTCTGGCAGTTCGATGTTCATGAGCAGTTCGCCTGTGGCTGCATCCAGCACCTGAGCCCAGTGCTCGTGGCGAAGATCCCTTGCATTGATGATGTAGATCTTGTCCTCGGTGGCTACGTAGTTTGTACCGCGGATGTTTGCTCCAGCCAGATGCTCCTGATTGTATCGTTTTCCTGTCGGCGTGTCCTTGTGGCTTTCATCGTAGTAGATGCCGTATGTCTCCATATCGTCAAACTGGCGCTGCCATATCTGACGACCGGTGTATACGTCGACGCAGGTCAATTTATCTATGCCCTCTATGAAGAGCCGCCCACCGATGACCTGTGGGGGTGGACCGTGACCGTGCCTTGGAAGAACATCGACGTTGGAGAGCTCTCCTCCAAACCAGAGAACGCCCAATGGCGGCTTCACCAGTTCGTCATCGGTTTTCCCTGTGTTGGCTATGTCACCGACATTGTGGGTGAACGGAGCTGAACCATCAAGTGGACCTTCGCGGGTCAGGATAATCATATTGCCGCTGCTTCTGACGCCCTTGCTTCCATGCTTCGACGTATGAAGCTTGATGGTGGGCGCCATATTAATATCAATGCTTTCGCTGGTGAACGCCCCCATATCAGGGGAGTGTTCTGCCATAACGCTCGATAGGCTGCTCGACTGCCCTGTGGACACTCTGAACATGAGTTTTCCACCATACGGGCGCACAGAGTCACAGAGAGCATCCAGGATCTCGAATGTGACCGGGATGTTCGCGATGGTAAGCGTTGCCATATAGGGTTGAGCCTTCAGTGTCAGTGGATCACCCTGTAATACGGAAATACGCTTGCCATAAAGCCCTGTTTCATCGAAGCGTCTCCGCATCTCCTCCACTATAGTTTCGTCTTCATCAACAGCTATAATGTCTAATTCGGAGTTGCATGCAAGGGCTTCGAGTAGATCTCCGTTGCCAATGCCGTAGAAGAGGGCATATCCTTCGCTTACACCAGTTTTCTCAAGTATTGACCGGGCTTCCTCTGTAGACGCCTGGCTCACTGCTGCTGGAGCCGGAATGTCCAGGATGCGGTTGGGTTCCACTTCCACCCCACCAAATGCCATGATGCGACCATCGAGTGTAACGGCAAAGAGCTTCCCGTTTGCAGCTACAAGCCTTTCTACAACATCATTCACAGGGATAATCCATGCGATTGTTGGTTTTCCATTCCCGAGCTCAATGGCTGTTATGGAACCGTCGCCGGAGGCATAGAGGTAATTTCCGGCTTTGATTAGGTCGCCTGTTGCGTCTGCTGAGATCGTCCAGAGCTGGTTTGTCCCCCATTCTGCCCCGTCTGCGATGTTGTAGGCAGCCACGGTCCCCTCATAAGAAGTGTAGATCGTGTCTCCATCGATTACCGGATACCGCCCGATCTTACTTACAAGCTTATCGCCATTGCTCGTGCTAAACATGTTGCAGTTCTTCTCAACATAATGGTTGAAGAAGACGCGATCATTGGCTGCTACAAAATCCCCGCCGTTCTTTCCGTTGCTGCTGAGTCTGTAATACTCAAATTCGCCGGTGTTCTTGTCAAGACATGCAGGTACCGAGCGACCGCCCGGGACAAGCAACTTGTCGCCTGAAATTGTGAGAGCGCCCTGAGGTGCTATACCGCCAAAGCCCTCGGCACGACCATGCGGAAGATCGGTCCAGCGAGCACCCTCGCCGTCATTGAGCCAGATAACATCCCCGGTCCCGGCATCAAGACAGTAGATGAACGTCCCCATCATTGGGAAGATGCTTGCGGCAAAGTACACCCTGCCGTCCTCGATGACGACTCCGCCTCGTGCAGGCCAGGTGGAGATGAGGCGATTGTTACCAAGAACCTTACGATCGCCAGGGGCAGCCTGAAACTTCCAGTTCAGGTCGCCGGTGGCTGCATTCAGGCAATAGAGATACCCATCATCGCTTGTAGCGTAGAGCGTCTCATTCCACACAGCCGGTGGCAGCCGCACAGGTCCACCTGTGTAGAATCGCCATTTTTCCTCGCCGGTCTCGGTATCGAGGGCAACGACCTTATCGCTGTCGCTGAAGGCAAGAAACATAGTATTTCCGACCACAATTGGTTCAAAATTTTTGTCGTAGCGCATCACGTCCCAGTTGAGGGGATCATTCCATACCCGCTCTCTAGCAGTGTATTGATGCACCCACTGAAGATTGAGTTCAGCAGGCAACCCCTCAGGGGATGAAGCACTCCGATGCACATCGTACCGCCACGTGGGCCAGTCCGACGCATATACTTCATTCTGTGTCCCGGCTTGAGCGAACACTGGCGAGATGAGT
>JAYEGG010000268.1:0-2481 GCA_034658995.1 Methanobacteriota archaeon
GATCTCCACGATAAATCAAGTAAATAAGGAATATCCCCCGTTGTTAGTTATTTTATTACTTTCTGGTTACTATGGCTTATCTCAATTCTATTAACCGCAGATGCACGCGGATGAACGAGAGATACTCGGTTAACAAATCCGCGTTCATCTCTCGTTTATCCGCGGTTCATTATATTTTCAACTGACCGGAATAACTCTGCAAAACCCATATCGAGATGCTGAATAGATAGTTACTTTGATAGAGCTTGGGTTCACGATCACGGAAGATACCAGAGAGCCTAAGTTTTACGGGCGCTTTGATGTTGTGTTTTTCCAAATGTATATGTCGTCACCGAAAAATAACATATTGAAATTTCCTGGTTCTGACGCTTTCTGTGGTCGCTAACGGTATCCAATCGCGTATGCAAAAAAACGCGGGCGCATCTCTCTCAACTTTGCGTCTCTGCGACTTTGCGACCTTGCGTTGTATCAGAGGAACGCAAAGACGCGATGACGCAAGGGCGCAAAGATTGGAAACCATAGAATCAGAAAAACGCTACTTTATTTTTCTGCAAGCCCTATGTTCACAGCTTCGCTTGCTGTGATCATCGGCGTGCAGCGGGGTTTCCTGAGGGCAAGTGGTTTGTGGTCCGAGTGAGGGAACGTGTATAAGAATCGTGATACCAAAAACAAAATTACCAAAAACAAAATCACCAAAAACGATCTTCGAACCGGTTTACAATCCCGAGTTCCTCCAGTTTCCAGCCAGCAGGCACCCCATCCAGCCCCCAGCCCCTGAACCGGTAGTATTCGCCCAGTGCACGATCAAATTCGCCGTGATCGATGCCATCATCGCCAAAGAACCTGTCAGGCAGCGTATCATCTGCTCGTGTGAAACCTGCACGCAGATTGAACATGCGCTCAAGATTCCATATCCGCTCGCCTGTGCGCAGCAGATCCTCTGAGGTGTACGGAATTCCGGTTACAGCGCTCAGCATGTCCGAATACTCCTCGGCTGAGAGAGCGAAGGATGAGAAGCGGCACATAACAAGCGAATCCATTGCAGCCGAGAGATTCTGGAAGATAGAGACTAAACCTGGCTTCCCGACAAGTGTGCAGCGATCGATCAGCTTTGGTTTGCCGATGATCTCGGGCGCAATCATGTATGCACGCGTATGGCACCCGCCGCGGTTTGACGTCGCGTAAGCAAGCGCCTGCCCGAGCGCGCCCCGCGGGTCATAGCCGGGCAGTTCCAGACCTTTGACGTGTATGCTCGTATATCCCGCGTTCTTTGTCTCTGAATACACCTTAGATCCCTTGCTCAATCCATCCCCAATCCCTTCCCGCTCCCCGATCATGGAGACCAGTCCGGACAATCCGGCTATTCCGGTCGTTTCGCGTGCTTCTCCACATATCTCCTGATGACAGGCGACGGTTGAGCCACATGAGATCGTGTCCATGCCGTAGTCGTTGCATATCCGGTTTGCGTCCGTGATTTTATCAAAATCGGTGTTATCGCAGTCAGGTCCGAACATCGCGATCGTTTCATATTCCGGAATCTCGATCCCTTCCCGCGTACTGCGTTTACATGCAACAGAGCATTTGTGACATGAATGCCTTTTCATCCCCTCACTGTACTTTTCCCTGATGTATTCAGCAGATATCGACTCGACATCCACGGATTGCGTATCCCGGAAGTTTTTAACAGGCATCAGCTTGAAATGATTGATCAGGTTCACGAGCGATGGAGTTCCGTACGTCGAGAGGCTTTTTAGCGCCGGGCTTGCGCGCAACAGCCGCATGATCTCTTCTGTAACCCCCCTGAACCGTTCCTTATCCGCGACACCAGGTTTGCAGGTCCCATTGAGAACGATCGCCTTTAGCTTCTTCTGCCCCATCACAGCCCCGATACCGCCCCGTCCTGATGCGTGAATGTGGTCGTTCATGATGTTTGCGAACCGGACGCATTTCTCCCCGGCACGCCCGATACATGCCACCCGCCCACCATGTTCATCGGTCAGCAGGTCTGTTGTCTCGTGCACGTTTCGCCCCCACAGGCTGGACGCATCGTTGATGCTTATGTCATCGTCGTCGATTCGGATGTACGCCGGCGTATCAGACTCCCCTGTGATGATCAGTGCGTCAAGTCCGGCGCGTTTCAATTCGCTTCCGAAAAAGCCCCCGCCGCTCGAATCAACGATCGTGCCCGTGAGTGGCGACTTTGTCACGAAGGCATGGCGCCCGGACATCGGCGCGATGCCTGTGAGCGGACCTACGCTAAGTATAAGCGGGGCAGGGAGATTGTCTGTGGCAAGGTCTAAGTTTGAGTCTACCATGCTACACAGGATCGCCACGCCAAGCCCTCTTCCGCCGAGAAAGTCTCTTGCGATGTTTTCGGGAAGGCTGGTGCGTCTGATTGTTCCGCGATCAAGATCGATTGCAGCGATGTTTCCAGTCCAGCCGTACATGTCCATAGATGACACCATTCTGTACTCTTACCTG
>JAYEGG010000269.1:0-2481 GCA_034658995.1 Methanobacteriota archaeon
GATCTGTGTACTTTCTAAACAGAAGAATAGCCCTGTTCTGAACATCATCAGTAACCCAGAGCATGGTTATGTATCTTGAATTTACGATCAAATCCAGCATCTGTAGGGCGTGGTCATGCCTTTTTCTTCGATATAATATATGGGTCACTGACTCATCCAACACATAATTTGACGTGTATAATTTGTTCTATTTATAGGTCCCTCGCGCAATCGCAGTGAATACCTCGATCGCAGCATCATGGCATGCATCTTTCTTGTCCAGCCGTGCTACAAATGCAGAAGTATCGATGAACAGTTTCAATTGGTAGCCTCTCCGGAATAAGTGATCTCATCCACTGTTGCAGCATCCCCTCCGGATTCGATCACGTTAGAAAAGTTAAAAAGAGGGTCAGCAGTATTAAATGCTGCGTGACGCATCTTCCATTCGTTGATCGCTTCAATAACCGCTGTTTTAATTGTTTTTCCATCGGCTTCGACGATGGTTCGAAACTCATTATACAGTTCCTGTGGAAGTTCTATCTGCACATTCTTGATGATTGTCATACTGTCTTTTCTGTGCTTAACGTATTATAATGGTTTTTGATAACCGATGGCATCCGGTTATGTCCGCACCATCGCCAGTCAGCATAACCCGTTTCCACACATCCACATTCTCAGGCATACGCCCCCTCATGCACATAAATCGTATCCCCCGCCCCTGCGTCGCAGGTCGCCGTTTGAATCGCCGTGCCCGCGCCCGGATACACATCCCACTCAGCACCAGCACCCGACACCACCCGCCGCCGCAAGCACCGCAACGAGAGTAACATTGTCAGCACGAATAGACATACCATCACCCGCATTATTAAAGATTATGTTGTTTGATATAGTAGAGTTGGAGGCATGCAGATTAATCCCCTCATCTCCATTTTGAATTGTAAACCCACTTATCACACAATCATCACCATGGGACGCCCAAATACCAATTTTAGTTCCAATACTGGCATCAATAATTGTGTTCCCTCTGTTTTCACCTTGAAGTGAGAGTGACTTGCCACCCCAATAAACATCCTCATTATATGCCACATTATATACAAATATATGATCCCCCACACCCATATCGCACCAACTGCGCCCCACCAGCCACCACCCAGACCCACCTCTTGATCATCCGAAGCCCTCCCGGCGTCAACACAGGCTCTGGGTGGAAAAGCTCAAGTAGTTGATAGTAAATCATAATGATTGTGAATCAACAATTTACAGGACGGTTCGTAAACCGTGATCGTGAACTGGGATACCTCAACAGCAGGCATGAAAGCGGGAAACCGGAATTCATAATAATCTACGGGCGGCGCAGGATTGGCAAAACCCGCCTGATCACAGAATTTCTCCACGGAAAGGCAGGGATTTACTTTCTGCCCGCGGAATACAGCGAATCCGAGAATATCCTGATGTTGCAGCGACAGATGGGGGATCTCCTCGGAGAGGATTCATTCATGAAACTGAGAATCGGTGGGTTCGAAGAGTTGTTTGATGAGTTTTTCAGGTGGTATCGCGGCGAAGAGCGGATCGTGTTCGCAATCGATGAATTTCCATACCTCATAAAGCTAAATCGGGGCATACCATCGTTTTTCCAGAGAATATGGGATCTGAACCTGAGCAAACAGGATGTGATGCTCATACTGAGTGGTTCCAGTATTGGGATGATGGAAACAGAGGTTCTTGGATACAAATCCCCATTATATGGCAGAAGAAGCGGGCAGTGGAGACTTGATAAATTAAATTTTGAGCATCTGGCAGATTTTTTCCCGAAATACACAACCGACGAGCTTATTTTGGTCTACGGATGCATGGACAACATCCCGGAGTACATTCTGAAGTTCTCACCCGATCTTGACTTCTGGGAGAATCTCCGCACGAATTTCCTGTCGAAAGGCAGTTTCCTATACGAGGAGGCTGACATTCTACTCCGGGAAGCGTTTAGAGAGCCGCGAAATTACATGTTCATCCTCAAAACCATCGCAGAAGGAAGCAGAAAACTTTCCGAGATCGCAAACGCCACCGGTATCGACAAAGGCGCGCTGTCACGCTACCTCCACAATCTCAGGCGTGTCGGGATCGTTGATTCTGAACTTCCTGCCACCGTCGCGGGCAAGTCCAAACGATCGTTGTACAAGATAAAAGATAATTATTTCAAGTTCTATTTCAGGTTTGTGCTCCCGAATAAGAATAATATCGAGGCTGAAATCGATATCACACAAAAAATAGAGAAGGAATATGATCAATACCTTGGATTCATCTTCGAAGAGTTGATACGTGACCTTATCAGACGGAGAAGGCTCGACATTGGATTTTCACCGGACGATTGCGGAGCCTGGTGGTATCGTGGCGATGAGATCGATATCGTTGCCACCGGGGCTGATACGGATGGCTCCAGGCAGTTGTTCATCGGCGAGGTGAAATGGAGTAACCTCTCGCGGCACGATGTAGCAAGGATACTGG
>JAYEGG010000270.1:0-2481 GCA_034658995.1 Methanobacteriota archaeon
ATCAGGACGTGAGACTTTCCGATGTGGACTCTTCTCAATCCTTTTAGATCGTACTTAAGTGGCTTGTAATGGTATGGATTCCTGATTATATCCTCCACTTTATCCCGTACGGTTTTAAACATCGCGTAATCTTTATTTTTAATTTTCTTTAACTTTTTCTCCAACTTCGGTTTGATTTCGAATTTGTACTGCATCGCATCACTCGAAATACCTATCAAATTCCTCGATAGAATTAAAAACCTTACCCCGCTCCTTTTTTATCGTCTTCAACTCTTCTAAATAATCATCTTTGACTTCATAGAATACATCGATGTAGATATCGATGAGTGTTTCGAGCATCTTTTCGATCCCATCCACTTTCCATTTGAGATTGTCCATATCCATGAGGAGGGGTTGCATCACGTTTTTCTCTTCAGCTTCCATTTAAACACCAGAATTGACTTTCGGGTCTATCGTCTAAAGCTTTTCGCAGGCTTCACTTGCGTTTTATCCCAAGCATGGTCCGGTATGTCCGTAGCAGTTCTCCACGGGATTGCTTGTTCCTGATGCCAGCCCACCCCTCATGGGACGTGTGAGTCTTTCGAAGTCAAGAAGGATCTTCTCACAGTCCACAAGCCAGCAAGGCTCATGATCATGGCATACCCCTATTGTCGCCCGGGAGCGCTGGATCCCCTCTTCCTGATGCGACCAGTCAGGGCTTGACGCGAGCGGCATTCTCCCCTCGCATACGAGCAAGTGTAGCAGCCGACAACACCCCGAGGTCGCGGAACAGGTGTTTGTGGAAGAGAAAGCCCTGCATCAGGCTCCGCCTCATGGACAAAGGGCTGCTTTCCCCCATAGCACCGTAAGAGCATGACGCATGTCCTTCGACGATCCGCCTCCCTGACACGAAGCAACCCCTGACATCAGACGACCCGACACCTCACCCCTTTTTGTACCCGGAAACAGCCTCCCTGAACCTCTGCTCACACTCCCTAACCGTTGTCCCCTCATAGATAATATCCTGTGCTATTCCAACGATTCTGCCCAGTAACCTATCAGATTCGACATCCGGAACAAGCGAACCATAAAACCCTTCATAGTAGAAAACCTTTCTTTTATCCGCTCTCTCCTCTATGAATTCTGATAATCTCATATCTTCCGCTTCATCGAGTTCCCTCTCCAGGTCCTCGATAGAAACAGCCCCTTCCATCTCTGATTCGATGTCCATCTCCCCGAGCTTTTTGATCAGTCCGGAACCTCCTGCTTCTTCGAGTGGAACCATTCTCACCCCGAAATCATAACCCATGCCCAGCAGCCACCGTTCTATGGCTTTGCAGACCACAGCGTCTGAGAACGGCTCTTCAGCCACAATCACCCACTCTGGCAGATCGCTCTCCTCCTCACTATCAACTGCCAGCTGTTTCCTGCTCACAACCGTCCATGTCCAGTTCAGATGACAGCGCTCATTGATCTCGTCCTGATAGACATCAACCGACCATTCATCGTCTCCTGGATTGATCTCTTCGGCATAATAGATATCCAGGATCTCATAACCTTCCTCTCGAAGCTCATCCAGTACTCTTCTCATCTTCTTATAGGTCATAAACCGTTCAATCGACTCCACTGGACTTAGAGCTCCTCTGAGATAGCTTGAATTCCAGATAAACCTGAGTTCAGTCATGGAATCAGTTTCTGCATGTTCATGTAGCCGTTCTCCATACCATTCCCTGATATCTTCCAGGAACCTTTGATACGAATGTTTCTCTCTTTGCTCTGTGATATATCTCTGATAAAGGTCATGATACCATAAAACAAGCTTCTCCAGATTCAGATCGTTCAAAAGCCTCTCTGCTTCTCCGAGGCTATCGGTTATTCCCAGCAGAATACCCCTGCCCTCAACAATATAGATGCTCTTTCCGGTATCCTTCCGACATCTATCGCAGAAGAGCTCTTCCTTTATGATCCGTATCTCCTCTGCGTGACCAATGCAATCCTTCGTACGAAACGTCTCCAGTTGATTCAGAAACGTCTTGACCTGGACCGAATGTATCGGTTTCTGGCATATTGGACATGTATATGCGCAATCGAGATAAACCGTATCAAACATTCCCATACCTTACGACCTCCATTGTGGATGTACCAAGAACGATCATGCCGCCATCCTTATGCGTGCAAGTTTCTGATCCTCCTTTGTAAAGAGCTTTTCTGAGCAGCCGATTCTCTTCAAACTAATCGATCGGGGCGAAGTGATCACATAAGAATATCAATCGATCCTCAAGAGCTTCCAGTTTCCGGAAGAATCGTTTTCTGACATTGGGTTCCATGAAATCTCAATTGGTGTATATGCCATAAATAATTTGGTTCTCGGCGAGGTGACTTCCTCCCCGCTACAAGTAACGGGGCTTCCTGCTTCATTGCGGTTGCTCATGCAACCATCTCCACAGGCGTTAATTCCCCGCAGTCCGCGGGTACATGTTTGTTCAGGATGTTGATTGCGGC
>JAYEGG010000271.1:0-2479 GCA_034658995.1 Methanobacteriota archaeon
GTGCATCCACCGATGTGAGCTTGCCATCGCCGTCCATATCACCCCATCTCTGCCCTCGCCCCTCCGAATCAGTCCGGTAGCCTGCGAGGGTGTCCGGTTCTTCATCCCATGCATCGGGCACGCCGTCGCGGTCAGAGTCTATGGCTGGGATGACTTCTACAGGTGTTGGGGTGGGATGTGGTGTGGGCTGTGGTGCGGGTGTTGGCGTGGGTGGTACGGTTTCACGGATTACGTGCCTCTCCGCGTATGGATAGAGCCGCACCGTATTGTTGTCTGCCACCCTGAAGAACAGGTCTCTCATAATCTCGGCATCACTGTTCTTACTAAGGTCTATGCTGCGGTCGTTCTTGAGCGTTATACCACTGATACCTGCTGCTGCAGCCTCCATCACACCATAAGTATCACCAGTGTGAATCTCAAGGATATCGTTGTCGATCAGGAAGACGTAATTCAACTGCACTACGCTGGAATCCGTACCTTTGAAGATCGCAGAAACGTAGCAAGAGAAGACAACAACGTCTTTTACCCCGGAAATGTCTTCGGTGTACATATACCTCCGGTCACCGATGGCACTTGTATCAATCACGCTGTTATCGATGTTTCTACCATCCTTGGATAGCGTCAACCATACCCGGACACATTCGGGGTCGATCTTGCTGGCAGTAAGGGCAAATCCATTGCCAATGTCCCACGCCTCCCCTACTATTAAGGTCTTCTTATCGCTGCCTTCAAACTCGACCAGAAGCCTGGAAAGCTTGTTACCGTATGGCGTTGTTGAACCGCCTGTGCTGATAGCCACATACTCATCACCCATCCAACCCTCGATGAAGTACCGGGTAACCGGATTACCATTCACCATGCCAGGACTATCTGCCACCCCGCCATCAATGATTGCGTACGTCTGTGGCACAGGTGTTGTGCTATAGACCAACTTGTCTTTGGCGATGGTTCGATTGCCATGCCGATGGAGTTCCTCAATAGTCAACTGCTCGGTCAGCAGATCGTTGTCAAGATCATAGTGGAATGCGCCGAAGTTGTAGGAGTTCCAGGTATAACCGGTGCCGATGTTTGAAATAGCTCCAACAGGATATATCCAGCTCGAATCGTTCGCCGCAACGACCGTGCCGCGCACCTCATATTCGCCTGCTTCTGTGTATGCCTTGCATGGATAGAACCGCACCGTATCGCTTTCTGCCACCCTGAAGAACATGTCATCCATGATCTCGATATTGCAATCACCATCCCTGGAGATGTCAATTTTACAATCGTTCTTGAGTGTAATGCCAGAAGCACTTGCAGTTGTGACCTCCATATCGCCGTATATCTCGCCGGCACACACCTCGATGACGTCGTTATCGATCAGGAAGACGTGCTTCAACTGCATTATGTTGGAATCCGTACCTCTGAACACTGCATCAACATAACAAGAGAAGACAACAACGTCTTCCACCCCGGAAAGGTCTTCGGTGTACATATACACCCTGCCGCCACTATCGCCTGCATCAATCACCTCGCTGTCGAGTTCCTTGCCATCCCTGGATAGCGTCAACCATACCTTGTTGCCTTCAAGATCAATCTGCTGTGCCGTAAGCGTGAACCCGCCACCAATACCCCACGCCTCTCCTTCTGATAAGGTCTTCTTATCGCTGCTGTCAAACTCAACCAGCATTTTGGAAATTTTGTTACCGTGCGGTGTTGTTGAACCGCCGGTGCTGATAGCCACATACTTCTCTGCCATCCAGCCCTCGATGAAGTACCGGGTAACCGGACTGCCATTCACCGTGCCGAGACTGTCCACCACACCGTCATCAATGATTGCGTACGTCTGTGGCAGGGGCGTTGTGGTGTAGACTAACCCCCGCTCCCTGATGCTCCGGTTGTCCGAGCCAGTGAGATCAAGGATCAGCGCCTCTGATCCGGCGTCATTGTCCTGATCGTAGTAAAATGCCGCAAAGTTGTATGGGTTCCACGTATGAGTGTTTGCATACTCGCCAGCACTCCCGACCGCCCTCAACTGACCCATCCCATTCGCCTCCACAACCTCGCCGCGGATATCAACGACTTCCTCTGCCGGAGTTGGAGTTGGAGTGGGGGTTGGAGTCGGTTCAGGTTCAGGGCATTCACGGCTGACATAGGGATAATACCGGCAATTCTGCACACCGTTCCCGTCCAGATCACTTGCAACACGGAGCCAGAGACCCTCAGCGATATGAAAATCGGAATCTATGCCAAGAAAGATGTCCCTATCACTCTCAAGACGGACCGATTCAGACGTAACCGTCCGCACGTCCAGTATTCCTGCACCCTCATCGATGACACTGACGAGATCATCATCGATCAACATCGCACACTTGAGTTGCACGAGGTTGGCGTCTACGCCGCGGAATATGGCATCCACATACACGCTGAAGACCGGCACATCAGCCTCAGAGCCTACGTCCGTCTGATACACGAAGGTTCGCTCAGTCAGTATATCCTC
>JAYEGG010000272.1:0-10668 GCA_034658995.1 Methanobacteriota archaeon
TGGTTCTCTTCTTTGCCTCTGCCTCGCTCATAGGCTTTCCGAGGTTGACCTTTCTGTCGATTGGTACACCGACCTGGTCCTTGTCCTCTATGACGTTTCCGCCCTCAAGATGCGTCCTCTCGAGCATATCGAACATCATTCCGTCTTCAGCCAGTCTGAGTGAGTGTCCATGTACTGTGCAGCCTCGTAGTCCTGCGAGAGCCGGGCATGTCATCTCTGACTCGATTGATGCCTTGCACTGTTCTTCCATATCACGCTCTCGTGCTTCCACGATTTGCCTGCCTGACAGTGTTCCCGGGTCTACGCCACGGAAGTTGATCGCTGCGTAGTAGCTCCTGAAGTATGGAATTGATGGTCCGGAGTACATCGAGTCAGTGAACTGTGAGTATCTGACACGATCTCCTGCTGCCGCGCCTGGTGTTGGCTCAACCATCTGTCTGATCGGGCAGTCCGGCTCACCCATCTCTTTAAGTGGTGGGTGGATGCTTGGATAGTCCGCACCTGGTGCCCTGTGTCCGAGTGCCGCCACCAGATCATCGTCTGCGACAGTTCTCAGTTTCTCAACGTCTCCACTCATGTGCTTTCTTCTGTTCACTGCAACGTGTGAAGCTCCTGGATAGTATTGTGGTGTGTATGCCATAATTATATCTCCTTTATGTATGTTGTGGTATTGTTTTCATAATTGCTTTTACGAGTTCGTTCAAACTGCCGCGCTGGCAGGTGACTCCTCTCGTAATTCCGGCTACAATCTCCATGACCGTGCCCTGTGTATCAATATCTTTATTCATGGGCATGACCAGTCGTGTCTTGATCCCTGCCTTTGCAAAATCCTCAAAGTCAACCGGATTCTGGCAGGCAATAACCGCAGGTATATCTACATATTTCAGTACGTACTTTGTCTTGTAGATCACATGCGAATCGATGTTTCCGAGATGTATCAACGCTACGCGATGTCGCGATATCTGCTCGATCTCTTTTTGGGTCAGACCGAACTTCGGTCCATAGCCCTTAGCCATTTTATCGCTGGGTCCCTCCTCGGGAACACCTGCTCCGGCTTCGAGTACGAGCACACTGACCTGGATTCCTTCTCTCCTGAGTCCGTGCGTGATCTCGCAGACAGGTTTTGTGATGTGGCGTCTTCCTGGAGACATTGCGATTGCGATGACGTCGGGTCGTCCGGTTTCAGAGAGCGTGCCGCGCTGGGCAAGCCCACCTCCTTTTCCGAGACCCATGCCTTCCCTGCAATCGATAACCTGTGTCTCCCTGCCAAACATTTTATTCCCTCGTGTCAACGCATGACTCGCAGATCTTCGAAGTCGGCGTCATGCTCGGATCAGTCATCCCGTATATGCTCTTGTCCTCAACATCTTCGTCAGGACCGTACTTTGCATAATCGGTGACAGTCGCCTTCCTGCGAAGGAACAGCCCCTCTTTGAGTTCATAAGGGAACGGGAACAGCTCTTCACATAGTGCTCTGACTTCTTCCATCACATCACCCTCTGCTTCGAGGCGTATTCTGCCCACTTTGACCTGCAGTTCCATCACCTGATCACCCACCCGAATAATCTCTCGAGACTGGTGATCGACCGGAGCGCCCTTTCCGGGCCCATAAGGAACTGTAAGCGGAAGTCTGGGTCCCTGTACCAGCACGCGGGTAACACCCTTGATCTGCTCAAGTTGATTCAAGAGTTCCTGTGCCGATGCGGGGTTAAGCATCCTCTGCGGAAATATCTCGTATTGTACGGGATCAGAATCTGTTGTTGTAACCATGAAACAATTCCTCTTTACACCGCTGCTGCGACCTCCTTGAGTGGGTTCATCATGATTGGCACATCCTGGAATGTGTCAAGCACAATTGCGGATGTTGACTCTGGCGAGAACATCTGCGTTCCGGCATCAAGTGCCACCGCAACTGCCACGCATGGGATAGCCATTCCTGTGGAGTGTCTTGTAACAACGTGGTTACCGTTAAACACACCAGGACCGCCACCGCCGTAGATTGAGTGGCTGAAGAAGGAGAATCCTACCGCAGTACCCTCGACTCTGCCCCAGTCGCATCCCGGGAGTGAGGTTTCCTTCTCGATCATGTCGTTGAAGTACAGAAGTGTTGATGATACAGCCTGTGCGCCACGGAGTGCACCGCAGTTCACCATTGTTGCTGCCATCGTGCCTGCTGCGCAGTACGCGTTCCACATGCACACATCATTTGCCTTGTAGACCTTGTATCCTGATGGCATCGTCTTGTCAACAGAGATAACGCCGTCATCGAGTGCACGTCCGACAGTCTCCTGGACAACGGTTCCGACGGTTCCGGTCTTGCCGTTGGCCTTGACCATGTCGTACACCATGTTGTTTGCGTTGAGTCCCTGGTACGCCAGTGCAAGTAACTGGTATCGCTCAAAGAGACCAATTGCCTGTCCCATCTCGAATACTCCGCAGTGCTCAAGAATGCTTGAGATTGCAGCGCAGTTCATCGCGTTTCTCTGGGAGAGCATCGCAAGGTGGTTTGCCATGATGTTTCTGAGAGCGAATCCCAGACCTTCATCGTTCTGTGGAATACCCAGGACTGAGAGCACGTTTCCGCCCTTCATGTCCATCGTCTGTGGGTATGTTCCCCAGATTGCGTTCTTGACATAAGGCGTGTCGTACATCCCGAGACCATACTCCTCGCGCATTGCTTCGGTAAGTGCTGCTGCCGTGCATGTCATTCCGGCAACGTATTCAGCGCCGGCTTCGATTCTCCTGGTCGGTGCTGCAACTCGCAAGAATTTTCCGCCGCCAAGAACCGCAACTTCAGTGTCGTCGCCCTTTTCGACCTGAATCAGTTCCTTGACTCGTGCAGCGATCTTGTCTGCCTTTGCTGTTGGGTCGATATCCACTTCACGGCCCGGAATGTTTCGGCTCTGTCCACCATAGCTTGCGTTCTTGCATGCCTTCTCAATACCGGCGAGGTTAACAGCTACCGTTCTCTTAACGGTATTAACCATGCCCAGAATAGCCGAGTTCTTGAGTGGGTTTATGGCTTGAAGGTCGACATCGCTTTTCAGCTTCTTCCCTCTGTCATCATAGAGGTCTATTGTGTCTGCCACGTTATGTTCCTCCTATATTATTACAACTCAACAAACCAGTCCTGCGCAACCCTGACATAACCCACGTAGCATCATCATCAGAGCAAATCGCATGTCACTATTGCCTCACGAACTGACATGCATGATACCAGAGTGTGCGTGGTCTGAAATCTATTGGTGCAACTTAACTATAGTCATAGATATGTTATATAAACTTTTCGTTCCTACATGGTTATTCATGGAGAATTCAGAGGATTACATGCAACACGCTGATTATGTGCGTGGGGTAGACCGTTGCAGCATAGCGTTTTTTGTTTGTATCGGTCATACAGGGTTCGCCACCTGTGCGCATCAGTCAGCTAACGATATACCCGATTACCCGCACATATAATGGCATTCTGGTATGGAAACGCGCTGTTATAGCTCTGATCATATACCACAAAACCAGTTACGTAGTGGGGCGGGTGACCTGCGCGGATATTACCGAGGTATGCGCGACGCAATATGTCAATACGACACAACAATCCCCTCCATAAACCATAAGTCTACTTAAGTCTGATGCCTGACTATGCGCGAGGGATTATCATGAAGATCACAGGAATATCAGGAAGTCCGAGGATGCACCAGAACAGCGAACAACTGGTCAACACCGCACTTGGCATAGCAGAGAACAGGGGTTTTGAGGTAGACCGAATCTTCCTCTCCGGACATACCGTCGCCCCATGCACCGGATGTGGCAGTTGTGCGGATACGGGGGAGTGTACGATCAAGGATGACATGACAGCATTATACACCCGGCTTGAAGATGCCGACGCAATCATCGTTGCCTCGCCGGTTTACTTCGGGTGTATGACCGCTCAATTGAAGGCGCTCTTTGACAGAACGCTCCCTTTAAGAAAACAAGATTTTTTGCTGTCCGGCAAGATCGGGGGCGCGATCGCTGTTGGAGGCTCGCGTAATGGCGGGCAAGAGAAGACGATCCAGGCGATCCACGACTGGATGCACATACACGGGATGATCATAGTCGGCGATAACAGCCATTTCGGTGGAATCGTGTATGCGCCGGCAGAATCAGACGTTATGGGGATGCAGACCGTTGCAGACACGATGAACAAGATCTGTGATGTGCTGGAGATGATCCGACACTGACAAACAGTGATAACGGTGACAGACCATAACAGGAACCATAATGAAAGAGATAAAACCGCGCCTGATCGCATGGGAGCTCACCGGAGCCTGCAACCTCAAATGCAAGCACTGTCGCGGCTCGTCCACCGAGACTCCGGATCCTGACGAATTGTCCACATCCGAGGCATTCCGCCTGATCGACGAGATCGCAGACTTTGCAAGCCCGATACTCATCCTGAGTGGCGGGGAGCCGCTGATGCGTAGTGACGTATATGAAATAGCAAGATACGGCGTCGACAAGGGGCTTCGGGTCGTGCTTGCAACCAACGGTACACCAGTTACCCCGGATGTTGCAGAGAAACTGAAGAGCGCGGGCATATCCAGGATCAGCGTGAGCATCGATGGTGCTAATGCAAAGACGCATGACGCGTTTCGCGGGGTTTCGGGAGCCTTCGATGGGGCAATGCGCGGAATATCCGAAATTCAGAAGGCAGGTATCAGCCTGCAGATCAACACCACGATAGCAAAGGAAAACATCGACGAAATTCCAAAAATCCTTGATCTCAGCACAGATCTTGGCGCAGATGCACTCCATATCTTCCTCCTCGTCCCAACCGGGCGTGGGCAGGAGGCAGACGAGATACCGCCAGACGAATACGAGCGGATCTTAAACTGGTTCTATGACCAGCGTGACAACGTCGGGCTCCAGTTGAAGGCGACATGCGCGCCACATTACTTCAGGATCATGCGAGAGCGTGCAAAAGAAGAAGGGATCAAAGTCAGCGTGGAAACCCACGGCTTTGAAGCGATGACAAAAGGCTGTCTTGCTGGCACAGGCTTCTGCTTCATCTCACGGAACGGCGGGGTCTATCCATGCGGATACCTGCCGGTTCTTGCAGGAAATACCCGGGAGACAGGTTTTAAAGATATATGGAACCACGCAAAGGTCTTTCAGGATCTGCGCGATGAAAGTAAGCTGAAAGGAAAATGCGGAATCTGCGAGTACAGACGGGTTTGCGGCGGATGCCGTGCCCGCGCATACTCAGCAACCGGCGATTACCTCGCAGAAGAGCCATACTGTGTTTATCAACCGCGCACCCGGAGATAGATTCCGGAACCTGTCCCCCTTTCACAGCTGCACCGGGCTTTGCACTCAAAGTCCAACTTTGACCCGATTTTAGGGTCAATAAGTCGGAGGTAATTTGGCTCTTTGGTAATTCCCGTGAAATCGATCTCCATGATAAATCAATTAAATAAGAAATATCCCCTGCTGTTAGTTATTTTATTACTTTCTGATTACTATGGCTTCTTTCAATTCTATTAACCGCAGATGCACGCGGATGAACGAGAGATACCCAGTTAACAAATCCGCGTTCATCTGCGGTTCATTATATTTTCAACTGACCGGAATAACTCTGCAAAACCAGTATCGAGATGCTGAATAGATAGTTAATTTGATAGAACTTGGTCGTCACCGAAAAATAACATATTGAAATTTCCTGGTTCTGACGTTTTCTGTGGTCGCTAACGGTATCCATCGCGTATGCAAAAAAACGCGGGCGCATCTCTCTCAACTTTGCGTCTCTGCGTCTCTGCGACCTTGCGTTGTATCAGAGGAACGAGAAAGACGCGATGGCGCAAGGGCGCAAAGATTGGAAACCATAGAATCAGAAAAACGCTACTTTATTTTTCTGCAAGCCCTTGGGTTCACGGTCACGGAAGATACTGGAGAGCCGGTAATTTCCGACTCGAACGGTTTTTTGTAGGTATGCTAAATAATTTATAATATATTTGTTTCTTTTCAATGCTGTTAGCTATAATTTCAGCGAATCTTAATAAAGGATATTTCAAAGCCCTCCAATCTTTTTCGCGCCAATTTATGATTAAACTCCCATTTATCGGGGTGGTTTAACTCGACCTTTGGTGAATTCTTTACTCTCATAATATGCTGGCAAGTCACCTGATTTTATTGCTTCCATTGACTCGCCAAATTCTTCAGAGCCAGATATCAATTCGTGCACTTTATCTGCACTGCGTAATATGTTTGGGTCGAAACTCCCATCTAAATCATGTGTAAACTCATCTTTAAAAGCGGGTAGGTCTTTTCCTTTACAAACTGGACAACCACAGTGAAGGTCGTGTCCATATAGATCAATCCAGTCGGGCTCTTTGAAAACGCCAAGTGTCGGGGGATCATACCTTCGGCATTCTACTTCATCCGGTTTGGTGGTTTTGGATTTCATCATAAGATAACCTATTGCCTGATGTGGAACATCTCTAACCTCTGGGGAGAACGTGTCTAAACCCCAATTTTGTAGTTCGTGTATATGAGCAACTGGAATTCTTTTCCGACCTCTTGGCGTCCTGGGAATCCCAAAAGCATGATACCAGATGTCCTTTTCTCGATTGATATAAATTTCTAGCAGCTGTTGTACATATTTGGAGGGATCCGCATATGCAAATCCAATTACATTACATATGCCAGTATCCTTCAATCTTCTTAAAGCAGCAAATTCGTGTCTGAACGTGCTAAGTTCGGTGGACAATGGGAGAATTGGCATTGCTTCCTGTCTCCTACACCTGGCAGTTTCGCTGAATTGTGTTATAACTTTTTCATATTCGCTAATGTCCTTATACTCAAATGGTGGTATAGATATGATGTCAAGCTGCTGGTTCTGAAGCATGTTGAATAACATGAGTTGATCTTGTGTGACCCTTCTATTTGTGGGAACCTGAATTGTTGACATAATAGGGGAATAACGCATAATGTCAATAGATTGAGCTTTTATCCGTTTTTTTCTATTCGCGAAAGAGCCATTGCCCGATAGAAAAGCATCGAATGATGTATTGTTAAAGGAAGAAACGTATTCTGACACTGGATTTCCAATTGTTACGTTATGAGGAAGTGAACTGGCAGCAAAGTAATCCTTGTGCGTTGCGGTTCTATTAGGAGTTTTGAAACTGGATGAACCGAAAGATATACCGATATTTCGACCTCCGAACCGATTATCCTTGTTCTTGACTTTGACTTTAATTGAAACCATTCTATCCTCGCCTCCTGTAAAGCTTTTTACCTGGGAATAGGTCATACAGTATTAATGATTTGTCAAGGAACTTTTCATATTCCGGTTTGACATAGATATATTTGCAGATAGCTTTTGTAGTTTTTTGGTCCCAGAACTTCCTAAACGCAATTAGTTTTTGCTGTTGTTTTTTCGAGAGTTTATTGAAAATCGTCTTTCCTTTCTTCGTTCCCTTGGCGGTGATATAAAACCGTTCTTTTGACGAAGATTTTCTCCCCTCAGCTACAATATACTCATGTTGGATAAGGAAATTGATTGCAGCATCTATTCGGGCGGAATAAGGACCATACTTATAGCCATAGAATCCAGGGTTCTCTGTAGGAACGTTGAATTCTGGTGCAAACTCGTAGAAAACAAGGAACAACATCTTTTGATAGTGAGTTATACCCGCTATATACTCATGGCCCGCATAGAGAAGCAGTAAAACCCAGTTTTGTACAGATATGAACAGATGCTCTTTAGAATAATCCTGAAGACTCTGTAACTGATGACCTGGAAATCTAACAGCATGGCATTCCTTACAAATCATGTAGTAGTAGGAAAACCCGTCATCTAGCGTACGCTCGACTTTCTCCCATGCGTGGTCGCCATGACACGAATCTTTCTTCTCTCTACGTGGGTTCGACATGTTTTACACACCAACAGATCTCTTTTACATCATAGCAGTAGTCCTCAAAGAGGATGATGCGGAATATTCGTCTGTTCTTTCTACTACATATCTCAATATCTGTTCTTCGATGTTTTCTATGCTTGGGACAGTTAACAGGATTATGGAGCATATCTATTATCTCACGTGCATCCAGTCCAAATTCGTCTAAGTGCAATTTTGCAGAATCGGTGAACTGGATGTATCTATCATTCCACCGGAAATCGTTAGGATTGTAAATGGTGAAACCGTCCAAGAAATGCACCGCCATGATATGGGGATATCTGATGTACTTATCATTTTTCTATAGTTATAGAAGGAAAGTATAGTACTCATAGCTTATAAATAGTACGTTGTATACTCCACACCGCCATAACTTGAGCTTTTTCAAACCTCTGAAACCATAATGTGAGCGAAGGGTCGTGCCACTACCATAAGCAGACACCCCACCTCCACGTAATTCGTTACGAGCTTCTTCTCGTGGTTTAGTGAGTAACGGACACCAGGTTTACGCCGTCGTTTAACGGCACGCAAAACACTTGCGTCTGGACCTATTCCCCACACGATGACTGGCAATAGCTTTCAGAAGATATCCATACATAATAGACAAACGTTTTTCGGCAGTGTGCAGAAATGTGGTTCTTCGCTATTTCATGGGGGTAACTGGAAATCCGTGCCCCAATCAAAGATAAATCATAGTCATGAAATTCCGGATATTCCGATAACTACCTACTTCTTCAGCCATAATATTCCGGATGGTTTCAGCCGAAAGGACATCGCTGGAGGGCAAACTCTCGGTTTGGTCAAAACGTCTTCTTGGTGCATCTATCTGGCGGGAAATCCGTTTGCGGATGGAATCGAACATTGTTGACACCTCGTTTGTAGATTCATAATAATTTACAGATATTTATCTAATCTAATAAGATGCCAAGTACATATACTTTATTGATTCTATTTGGATTATTTTCTTAAGGTAGCGGCATCGTACCCCAAAGACTTATTGCGAGTTCTGAAACTCCGAAAACGCATCCACCACCCGCTCATTCTGCTCCGCGGTCCCGACGCTCACCCGGACAAGTGAATCCCCGGCGCCACGGAATGACGAGCAGTCCCGCACGATTATCCCGGTGCGAGCAAGAAAGTCGCAGATCACGTCCGACCGGTGCGGCGATACGTCCACAAGCACGAAGTTTGCCCCGGACGGGTAGACATGAAACGGGATCCCTGCAAGTTTCCTGCGACCATCCCGCACCAGATCCACGCTTCGTTTCAGGTGCTCCCGGTCACCGAGCGCTGCGATGCCTGCCGCAGTCGCAAGGCTGCTGACCGCAAACGGGGTCGCGTATCTCAGGTACCGCTCCCTGATCCGCTCAGACATGACCCCATAGCCAACCCGCAGTCCGGCAAGCCCGAACGCCTTTGAGAGCGTGCGCCCGACCACCAGATGGTCATATTCTCCTGCGAGGTGGATCATGCTCCTTTCTGAGAACTCGACGTACGCTTCATCGAGAAAAACGATCGCGTCACGCCCTTCCAGCCCTTCAAGAATCGTCCGGAGGTCTGACTCCGGTAGCAGGTTCCCGCTCGGATTATTCGGCGAGCATAGGAAGACTACCCGCGTCTCATCAGTCACCTGCGATAGTATTTCCTGCGGGTCGATTGCAAAGTCGCGGTCCCGGAGTGCGAAGACCGGGGTTCCATGATGCGCACGTGCGGAGATCGCGTAATAGCTGAATGTCGGTGTCGGGATGATTGCCGCTCCCGGCATCAATGTCCGCATCAGGGTGTCGATAACCCCATCCATTCCCGCGCCGGCTACGATGTTTTCAGCAGGATGCCCCGTGTACGCTGATATCGCGTCGCAGAGGTCGCTTGCGTCGCTTTCAGGGTACACGCTGATCCCGGACGCACGGTCTGTCACGGCTCGCGCGGCGGCAGGTGAGGGTCCGAGCGGGTTTTCGTTTGACCCGAGTTTGATGATCGAGTCGACCGGGATATTGTACGCTTTGCTTGTCTCCGCGATCGATCTGCCAGGTACGTATCCGCTGTTGGCGGTGGTGCCAGTACCTGTGCCAGTGCCAGGCGTGTGTTTCATGCTGATGATTTTGGTGGGTGGTGTTATAATTTGTTTGCCGGGCAATCCCCCATCCGCTCTCGCAGAAGTGGAATGCAGAGCAATGGCGCTTGCATCGTAGAGTAGATCATGGCTCTTTGATAATTCGCGTTGCATAGATCTCACTAATGAATAAAGTAAATGAGAAATACCTAAATTATAGTGACTTTTTACTACTTTCCGATTATCATTCATCTCATTAGTTCTATTAACCGCGGATGCGCGCGAGATTTACGCAGATACCCGGTTAACAAATCCACGTTCATCCGCGTTTATCAGCGGTTCATTATATTTTCAACTGACAGGAAACTCTGCAAAACCGATATCGAGCGGCTGGAGACTTTTTAATTTCTTCTGGATAAGTGGATCATGGCAAAAAAAAAGATTAACCGCAGAGGACGCTGAGGATCGCAGAGGGGTGTTGTTTCTCTCTCGCCCATCCCTCTGCGGTTTTCGAATCGTCCCAGAAAATAATAAAAAGTGTCAGCGGCTGAGTAGATTGTCAATTTGGTACGTGTTTAGCTAACTATAAGATTGCAGCTAAATACATACGGAACCACAAGATTACACTGATTTCCACAAGATTTCTGTGTTAATCTCGTGAAATCTTGTGTAATCTCGTGGTTTTTC
>JAYEGG010000273.1:0-2459 GCA_034658995.1 Methanobacteriota archaeon
AAGAATCATACTGCTCGATATAATGTGCGATGTGTTTGGTCTCTCCATCCCCATAGTGTTTTCATACAAAATCACCATGGGGTGCTTGACCGGCATCATGTTTGGAAGTTTGTGACAAAAAAACTATGGTACTCGATAAACTTGGCGATTCACTTCAGAGCGCAATAAAGAAGATCGCTGGTGGCGGGCGCGTTGATAAGCGTGCGGTGGACGATATGGTCAAAGACATCCAGCGTGCGCTCCTGCAGGCGGATGTTAATGTGAAACAGGTGATGGAGCTATCCGGAAGGATACGCAACCGGGCACTGGACGAGAAACCGCGGGCAGGCACAGGCGCACGCGAGCATGTGATCAGGATTGTGTATGCCGAACTTGCAAGCCTGATCGGCGAGAGCACGCCCCCCTCGCTTTCGAAACAGACGCTCATGATGGTCGGGCTGCAGGGCAGCGGCAAGACCACGACCACGGCAAAACTGGCGCGGTACTTCCAGCGAAAAGGGCTGAAACCTGGCGTAATCTGCGCAGATACTGACCGTCCCGGCGCTTATGACCAATTGAAGATGTTGTGTGACGGTTTAAACATCGCATTCTACGGGGAACGCACCGATGACCCGATCGGAATCGTGGAGCGGGGACTTGATAAATTGGGTGCGTATGATGTCAAGATTATTGATACCGCGGGCAGGCACTCCCTTGAAAACGATTTGATCAAACAGATGGAAGCAATCCATGCGATTGCACAGCCGGATCAGAAACTGCTCGTGCTGGACGCCGCAATCGGGCAGCAGGCAAGTGACCAGGCTCGCACGTTCCATGACTCGATCGGAATCACCGGCGTTGTCATCACAAAGCTCGATGGCACGGCAAAGGGCGGCGGTGCGCTCTCCGCGGTATCAGAGACGAAAGCCCGGATTGCTTTCATCGGTGTTGGCGAGACTCCTGACGACCTCGAAAAGTTCGAGACCGACCGTTTCATCTCAAAACTGCTTGGCATGGGTGACATCAAGACGCTTATCGAGCGTGCGGAAGAAGTGTTCACCGATGACGAGATTGATGTTGAAAAGATGATGCAGGGCAAGTTCACGCTAAAGGACATGTACTCCCAGATGGAGGCGATGAACAAGATGGGTCCGCTTAAGCAGGTGATGCAGATGCTGCCTATCGGCGGCGTAGGCAAGATCTCGGATGACATGTATGGCGAGACCTCTGATAAGATGACCGGGTACAAGATCATCATGGACTCGATGACCGAAGCCGAACTGCTCGACCCAAAGATCGTTGACAGCTCGCATGTCAAGCGGATCGCACGCGGCTCTGGCACGGGCATCGAGAATGTGCGGGAACTGCTGAAATATCACCGGATGATGCAGAAGGCGATGAAAGGGCTTCGTGGCGGCAGATTCAATATGCAGAAGATGATGAAGAAGCTCGGTATGTGAACTGGCGGGGCGAGCCTTGATGAAAGCTGCGAAAGTTGTGAACGGCATGAAACGTGTGAACCACATGAAAGTTGCGGTCGCCCAGGGGGACGGGATCGGAAAAGAGGTCGTTCCAGCCGCCCTACAGGTGCTGGATGCGCTTTCACTCGACATTGAAAAAGTTCCGGTCGAGGTTGGGTATGGTAAGTGGAAACGCACAGGTAAAGCGATAACTGATGACGATTTTGATCTTTTCAGGTCGTGCGACTGCATATTCTTTGGTGCGATCACGACGCCGCCGGACCCGAACTACAAAAGCGTTCTTGTCCAGATCAGGCAGGAATTTGACCTGTACGCCAATATACGACCTGTCAAAGGCATGGGCGGCGGCAAAAACATCGATTTTACCATCGTTCGTGAGAACACGGAGGGCATGTACTCAGGCGTCGAGCAGGTCTTCCCTGATGCCGTGCACTCGACGCGTGTCATCACCCACAAGGGCAGCGAGCGTATCGCAGAGTATGCGTGCTTGCTTGCCCGCGGGGACAAAGACGGGGAAGGAGACCTGCGGAACCACCCAAAACGCCTGACCATCGTGCACAAAGCCAACATCTTAAAGTCATGCAATCTCTTCAGGGAGATCTGCATCGGTGTCGCAGACAGACACAGGGTTCCATGGGAGGATATGCTCGTTGATGCAACGGCACACCGTCTGGTGCTGGATCCTGAACGGTTCGAGTTAATCGTGACAACAAACCTCTTCGGAGACATCCTGAGCGATATGGCTGCTGCGCTGATCGGCGGGCTCGGTCTCTGCGCAAGCGCAAATATAGGGGAGAAATATGCGCTATTTGAGCCTGTGCATGGCAGCGCACCCGATATCGCTGGCAAGGGGCTTGCAAACCCGGTTGCAGCAATCCTGAGCCTTGCAATGATGCTTAAGTGGTACGGCAGGGTAGAAGAGTCTAACGCGGTGCATGACACGGTCTCTCGTGTCACGGCTGCGGGTATCGTGACACCGGATCTTGGCGGTCGCTGCTC
>JAYEGG010000274.1:0-2458 GCA_034658995.1 Methanobacteriota archaeon
GACTGTGTCTCTGTGATCTTTGAAAGAAGCGTCTGCATGATCGTTGCGATCCTGTGCTCATCGATCATCCCGATCAGTGGCAGCGCAAGGATTCCGTCCCCGAGCTGAACAACCGGTGCAGACAAGCTTTCCTGCGAGATTCGCAGCTTGTCGACGAGTTCTTTTAGGTATCCCTCTGATTCAGTGAGTTTTCTGGTTCGCTCCTCGACCTGATTCTCAAGACTTGCGTTGTGCTCCTCCAGTTCCATCTTTGATCTCTTGAGTTCACCGGTCATCCGGTCGATGGATCTTGAGAGGTCCCCGATCTCATCATCAGCATACGTTCCGAATTTATAATCGAGATCTCCCTTCTCGATCTTCTCAGCACCTCTCGAGAGCTTCAGAATCGGTTCTGCCAGTGTTCCGGAGATTGCGATGGAACATACAAGCCCCCCGAGAGCGAGAACTGCGAGAACTGCGAGCATCGTGCGCGTAATCCCGGTAACCGGAGCAAACGCCTCTTTTTCGCTCATCTCAGCGATCAGTGTCCAGCCCATCTCATCTATGTGCGTATGTGTCCTGATAACATCGGTTCCCAGATAATTCTTGCATGTGATGAGTTCATGCCCGTATTCTCCTTCTCCTATATCTTTGAGGTCTTTGGGCGCATCTCCGAGGTGCCCTGTTGCGACCTTCTGTTTCAGGAGCGTATCACCCGTAAACCGCGAGGGGGTTATCATGTACCCGCCCGTGTTTATGAGATATATCTCCCCGGTCTCACCAAGACCTGTCCGGTCCGTTGTGATTGCATCCAGGTTGTCCATTCGTATGACTACACACATAACACCCACCACCTCATCATTCTTGATTACCGTGGTGGACAAAGATATAGTCGATAGTCCGGAACTTTTGCACGTACGAACATCACCCACATAGGTCCGTTTACTCCCTTTCAGAAACAGATCATCCGAACTCATGTCGATTCCGTTAACTGCCTCGTCAGATGCGACGATAACAGTCCCGTTCATGTCAAGAAGAAAGATTGCACAGGTCAAATCGTCGGTTGCTGCCAGCGTATGTAGTCTCGCAGTCACTTTTTCACACTGTGCGGCATAGCAATCATCGTCCACGTCTGTTGTCAGGAGATCCTTGAAAAGGAAACTGCTTGCCGTCATTTCGACTTTCAGTTTGTTCATATCCAGAAACGTCTCGATATGATTTGCTCGTGATTGCACAGTCAGAACCAGCTCATTGCATATCTGATCCTTCACAGCCTCCCTTGAGACGATGTTGCTTGCTATGATTCCCGCAGCGCCTGTGATCAGGATGGTGATAACCAGTACGACAAGAACCCTGGTCTGAATCTTCATCTGCGCAAACCCCCTTCCCCACGCCCTCTGCTACCTATGCCGCCAACCCTCCGCATCGCGTACGCGAGTCCCTCCTGCAGGCTCCCGCGTGTCACAAGACCGCCCTCATCCGCACCCAGTCGCACTGTTGCCGCCGCAACCCCCGGACCGATCCCGGTGAGGATGCACTCCGCACCAAGAAGCCGTGCCGCGGCAACCGTCTCAAGCAGGTGGTTTGCAACGGCACTGTCGATTGACCGGACGGCGGTGAGATCAAGGATTGCAACCGATGCCTTCGTGTCAGCGATCCTGTGTAGCATCGTCTCGGTCAACCGGTTGATGCGCAGGTCATCGAGAACGCCCACGATCGGGATTACGAGCACACCGTCATGAGCCTGAATTACAGGGATTGCGAGCTCCTCGTAGGACGCTTTTAGTTTATCAAACGCCTGCTGCAACTCTTGCTCAAGTCTTTTGCGCTCGGTTACGTCCCTGAATATCAACATGTCTGCGGGGTGTTCCATGTAGGTGATCTGTGCTGCATTCACCTCGAAAGGTAGTTTTCCCCCGTCCTTCGTGAGCACCTCGACCTCACACGGGGCAACATTCACCCCCGCCCTCCGTTTCGCCAGATTCTCTGATATCACGGCTTTACTTTCTTCGGTCACGATTCCGGTTTTGAGGAAACTTCTGCCCAGTAGTTCCTCCTTTGCAAATCCTGCGACCTCTTCCACATTATCAGTAGCTTCCACGAATACGCCTTCGCTATCAATTATGACCACTGGATCCACCATTGCGGAAAAAAGTGTCTGAAAATATTGTTTGGCTCTATTCAGCTCTTCGTTTGTCTCGGTGAGTTCCCTGGTTCTCTCCTGCACCAGTTTTTCCAGTTCTTCTCGTGCTATATACTCCAGTTGAACGAGAAAATTTTGAGCAAGTACTCTGATTAAGCCCCCATCCTGCATCAATTCACCGCATAACCGTGCAATCTCCTCTCTCGTGTAAGTTTCTTTCTCTTCGAGGTGTGCTTCTCTTATCTTAGCCCCTATTAACTCCTTGGCAGATGTTGCACCCATACTCGATGCATAAGCACGTATCAACTCACTTATCTTTATTTCAAACATTTTGCA
>JAYEGG010000275.1:0-2458 GCA_034658995.1 Methanobacteriota archaeon
AAAAAAAGATTAACCGCAGAGGACGCTGAGGATCGCAGAGGGGTGTTGTTTCTCTCTCCCGTCCCTCTGCGGTTTTCGAATCGTCCCAGAAAATAATAAAAAGTGTCGTAGATCACTTACCACATATAGCGGATCGCGGATCACCTACCCGGATGCACCAGACGCGCGCCTCCCGCACACCGCACAAGCGGCTTTGCGATGTGCCTTCTTGCGCATGGCGGTACCTCGTACCAGCCCACATCAAGATCCCGCTTGATCGGCACCCGGTCAGGCGCGCTCGATGTGCTCCCGCATTGCTTGCACCGATAACCCTGCCCAACACCAGCCGACTTCATGCGTCTACCACACGCGCACACCGGATTTGTAACGTCATATCCGGCAGCCAAATGCTCGATCTTTATCTTTTCGAGGTGGATTGTTTTGTTGCTGACACTTCCGCACACAACAACAACGTCCCCGGCTATCAGTTTCCGGACAGTGTCCCGAAAGTTTTTTGTTGGCTCGAAGGCTGCGCAATCGATCGTTGTTCCGGACTTGTCTGCTATTTTGAAGATTACGTGCCCACCATGAATTGTTTGTGGCGGACCGCATACCGTTCCGCCCAGAATGTATGAACACCCATCCTTTACCTGATCTATCGGCAGCCCCACCCTCATGAGATGCATATCGGTTCCCTGGTTTGTCCGAAATATAACGGCGCGTTCGGCAGGTTCCGACATGATGCAGTTGAACACATCAAGAACTCCATCAATCTCACCACGAATTCCGAATAACACAGGGTCGTTTCCGTGGGGCACGCAAACTATCGCACCATTCACGATATCAACGGTATCCCACGTTCGCGGGTATGTTTGCAGGTCTGCTTCCCGGATACTCTCTGCATCAACGTCCCGTGGCATGCCTATGCTTGCGCGACCCGGTTCCCGGTATGCGATCAGCTCAAATGTATGATCAGGGATGCCGTTTAATGCGATGCCTGCTGCTGCGAGTGCACCAATCAGACCCCGCCCGTTCTTGAATTCGTGAGAATCGATCTTGTGCGCGTTGATCAGACGTTTTGCATCCTCGATCCGGAGAATATCCTGCATCGCCCGTCTTGAAAATGATTCCAGGTCGTCTCTCATGCCCTCCGATACGCCATTTAGAAATACCACGCCGGGATTTGTGTTTTCATCCGATAACTTCGATTGATCTGCTACTTCATCCAGAACTATTTTCTTTACCGTATCCAGCCGGCTATCCTCAATCTCAATGCTGAGCGCGATCGCACCGTTTCCCCGGGTTTTATACTTGATGTTTGGATTCAGTCGAATTAAAAGCGGGTAATCGGCAAAAGTTCCGTGTTCTTGCAGTTTTTCCATCAGCACTGCTGCGAGATACGTTGTGCAGCCGCCTTCGGTTCGTGAGTCTGTGTCATCGATTCCGATAATCATCATGCTTGATCAATCTCTGGCTATGCGAAGATGTTAATATAGCTGTTGCCATGTTATGCGCATGGCTGATGACATCATTCAACCAAAATACACAGACGACTTGGTGCATGTAGTCGTTCAGGACGTGCAGACAAACGAGGTCTTGATGTGTGCGTACATGAACGAAGAGGCATTCAAACTGACGCAGGAGACAAATATAGCGCATTACTGGAGCAGAAGCCGACAGAAGCTCTGGAAGAAGGGAGAAAGTTCAGGACATCTCCAGAAGGTGCATGAAATCCTGATCGACTGCGATTGCGACGACCTGCTGCTCAGAGTTGAACAGATCGGCGGAGCATGTCATATGGGGTACAGATCATGCTTTTATCGGAGCATTGACGGGGAGGTCATCGGCGAGAAGGTGTTTGACCCGGATGAGGTGTACTAAAGTTTATTCACATCATCTTTAGATGATCTTCAGCGTTTTAGCCCCATATACACCCCCAATTCCTAAATATATGCAAGCAGTCCGGCGATTGTGAACATCGCAGCGAAGTTCAATATCTTTTTGTGCGTTTTTCATGCCGACAGAGTTACTTCTCTGCAAGTTTTTGCAATATCTGCACCATACACTTGTTGTGAGTTTTTTGCTCATCCATGAAAGCGTCGAACTTCAAGTTCATCGCGTCAATACCGGTATTGATATCAGGTAGTAAGCTCACACTCTCCTTGATATCAGGTAGTAAGCTCACACTCTCCTTGATATCAGGAAGCGCGCCCAGCAGTTTAACACCCGTATCCAGCTTTCTGCCGATGTCCGATATTTCATCCGTTCCAAGTTTTAAAAACTCTGGTGGCAGATTTAGATCGGTGTCAGTAACGATCTCATTCTGTATGAACTGTTCGATGCTGACACCTGATGGTGTTCGCGTCTGTACCGCATGGAAAAATTCATCCAGTGATTCAACCGAACCGCCGCAAAGCATCTTCACGCTGCCATTTGGATCATTGAACACATAGCCTCGCACATGATGGGAATTTGCAGT
>JAYEGG010000276.1:0-2457 GCA_034658995.1 Methanobacteriota archaeon
CACTCTTCACATCTCAGTCGCTCCCGGGTGCACGCCTCCGGTTCCCGGACACCCCCTCTTAAGCCAGTGCCCTTCCGATTTTCAAGATCAGTGTATCGATGAAAAGCTTCCAATCCGGTCTCAGGTCCCTTGATATGAAATAATTGGTCGAGTTTCCGATGTAATAGCTATTCTCTCTTGCACGTTCCAGTCTCAACCGAAGGTCATCCGGAAACTCCTGCTCCCCCCCTGTAGAAGTCGAGCATGATCTTCAGCGCTTTAAGCAGATTCTCTTTACTAAAATCCAGATCCAGGCAGTAGAAGAGGTCATAAATGTCTTTTCCCCCATCCTGTTGTATAGAGCGATTAATTTCCGTGCCATCAGATCTTCCAGAGAATACACCCTGAAGATGGTTGGATGCGTCTCTATCAACGGTGATTTTACCAGAGTGTCCTGAATATTCACAAAATCGGTCCTGGTGAGGTAGAACCCAATTCTTATTCGATCTTTATCACCAAACTCGTTCACGTAGTGGCAATCAAACCGCAGTGTTCTGTGGAGAATCATCGGTCCCTATATCTCAAACCCTTCTATCTCCACGACTTTTTCTTTGATTACGGATATCTTCTCGTCCAGAGCCGCATCTGAGACAAAATCCAGGTCGATATCCTCTGAAAATCTGCTGACTCCATTTTTCGCCAGATATACTCTGCTCAAAGCGGTTCCGCCCTTCAGAATCGCGTCCGGAAACAGGTTGCGGAGTTGTTCTATGGCGAGTGAGATCCTTTCGTCCTTTGACAGGTATTTCAAACCGAGACCGGTCTTTGCAGACCGGTATCTCAGAATTTCCGGATCAGCCGTGATATCACCACGACAGTATATTCTCTCTTCCGAGATTATCAAGCAGCATCCACTCTCGCATGTAGTCTCCGGCAGGAACGCCAGAGGGCAGTAACTTCGTGTTGTTCTTGACCCTGCCTCTGAAGTAATGCAGGACATCTTCCGGGACCTTATCTGTCTCTTCCCCGAGCAACTCCAGGACGTAGCCGGTTCTCTGGGATAGCGAACTCGATGCAAGTTCAAAATAGCCTGTAAATTCATCCCAGTCCATATCTGCGTCATATAATGCCTTTGTTATCGTTGAATAACCTCCTCCGTACTGCGGTTTGTAGAAGCAATCAAAGAATGTCTTCGCTACTGTGGAGACGTAGATGCCGCTGTAGTATCGCATCCCTGTGGCTCGTCTGCCCATTGCGACTGATCTGAATGTGTATTCTCCGATCCTTCTGTCATTCGACCTGTTCCCGGTCACAACGAATATGGTGAAAGGCTCGTAATCCAGGAGATTATAGACCCTGAGCGCAGAAGAAAATCCGATATAGCCCTTGAATAATGCCAGGGCAATTTTATACGGGTTCGTTATCACAGGCAGATCTGATGGCTTCTTCTGGACCAGATATACTCCTTTTTTCAGCCTGTGGAGGTAGCCTTTTGATGAGAGGCTGTGGCAGACTTTGTTTATCTGATATGGTTTCAGGTCAGGGAAGAGATCCCTCAGTTCGTCGGTATGGGCTATCTCGATGGATGATATCGCGTTGAATATCAGCTGTTCTCGTTTACTTAAATAGATATTTTTGCCCATATCATACCCTATTGGGGTATTATGTTTATAAAATTATCTACAGGAAGGGGATGCACCCCCTCCCGGGTCATCTTCTCTTTCACGCCTGCACGTACGTTGCTACCTTGTAACTACTCAGGTATGTTGATTGGTCGCCCGATTACGATCATGTATTTTCTGGCAAGAACAATAACCGCTGAGGGCGCGGAGGAACGCACGAGCTACACCATCCTCCGCGCCCCTCGAGCGCACTCTGCGGTTAAATTCCCTGTTTGGTTGCAGTATGTTCCATGTTCCAGGTAGTTCCGGTATAGTGAAGTCCCTCGATAGTGGTTTTAGGTACCTGTGTAGTTACGCTACCTTTACCTTTTATCATTTACCCTTTATGCCGGGCTATAAGCTTCTCCAGTTCCTCAACCGACCTCACAGGTGGCGGAGATGAGATCAGCAGCGCATTCACGGCTGCATCCTTATGGTTCTTGATGCCGACCTCTGTACCGGATGGAACCAGCATCGCAGTTCCACTGGAAATCGTCAGAGTTTCGCCTCCTGATATAACCTCAAGCTCGCCGCTCAGGCAGTACAGAACACCAACTCCCGGGTGTGCATGAGGCGGGACCTCAAGACCCGCCGGAATCATAAGATGCATAACCGCCAGATTCTCGCCGAAGACAAGCGGCTTCATCACCCCCTCCGGAGTCTGTAGACCCTCGGCTCCGTCGATCGTTCTTATCTCAATTCCCATTGTCAGTCCTCCAGTGTATCATAGCGACCTTCATTTCGTGTTTTGACCAGAATGCCCCGTCCTCTTGCACCAGATTCTCTGATAGGTGCGATCTGATCACTCCTTCCTCCT
>JAYEGG010000277.1:0-2454 GCA_034658995.1 Methanobacteriota archaeon
TTTGTGAAAAAATCGACGAAGAAGTATATCGCCAGCCCTACCCGAAGGGCAGTTTTTACTCGATTTTTTGTGAAAAAATCGTTTTAGAGCATTGTAACTGTCGTGCAGGCAAATACCCGAGTTCTTGTTTGCAGGCAGCCAATCGTTTCAGCGCGTATTTCCGGGACTAAACTCGCTATGCAACGCACAGACCGCGCTTCTTGCATCCTTGCTCCGGACCACAAACGAGATGTTGTGCTCGGAGGACCCCTGGCTGATTATGATCACATTGATTTTTTTGTTGCCCATCGCAGTAAAGACCCGTGCGGCAACCCCGGGGATGCCGGCCATGCCCGCACCGACCACCGTAATCGCACTTACGTCGGCATCTGCTGTCAGTTCACGTATCATCCCGTTCTTGAACTCTGCCCTTATGGCATCGATCGCACCGGCAAGATGCGACTCCTCAACGACGATGGAGATGTTTGCTTCAGACGAACCCTGGCTGATCATGGTGATGTTCACGCCGGCGTCTGCCAGTGCTCTAAAGACTCGTGCTGCGACCCCGATGGTGCCGACCATGCCTGCGCCCGATATGTTGATCAGGGCGATGTCCTCGATCACAGTGACCGCTTTCACGACCCCGTCGCTCTGCTCCTGACCCCTGACCACGAGCGTGCCTGTGAAGTCCGGTTCAAACGTATTTAACACCCTTACCGGGATGTCGTTTTTGATTGCGGGTTCGATCGCATGTGGGTGCAGCACCTCCGCACCGAAGTACGACAGTTCCATCACCTCAATATATGATATCTGCGGGATGGTGCGCGCATCGGGCACGATCTTCGGATCAGCGGTCATGATGCCTGAAACCTCCTTCCAGAACCAGATTTCATCAGCATGAACAGCCGATCCGATCAGAGACGCCGAAAAATCAGATCCGCCGCGTCCAAGCGTCGTGGTGATCCCGAGCTCGTCCTCTGCAATAAATCCAGCGACAACCGGCACGCATTTACCGATCAGCGGGGTCAGCCTCTGGCATACTCGTTCGCGAGTATTATCAAGTGGTTTTGCACCCCCGTACATGCTGTCGGTCACGATTCCGGCTTCTCCGCCTGTGAGGTGTACCGACGACATGCCAACCGACCGCAGCGCCCCGGATACTATGGGTGCTGCAAGCAGTTCCCCGTAAGATGATACATAATCCCGGGATCTGGAAGTTAATTCACCCAGATAACATATCCCGGTCAAAGCCTGCTTTAGCTTATGAATACGACCGTCCAACTCATCTAACACCTGATCAAGGATCACCGGGTCATTAATTGCAATGTTCGCCGCATTGTTGTGTATATCTCGCAGATATTCAATCACTTTATGGACTGATTCGATGCTGCCGGAATCTGCTGCAGCATCCGCACGTTCAAGCAGATGATCGGTGACGTCCTTAAGAGCGGAAGTCACAATGATCAGTTCGTGCTCACGATACCGGTTTATCAACTCGGCGACCCATCTGATCTTCTCGCCGTCCGCAATCGAAGCGCCTCCGAACTTCATGATCAACCGCATGTCTGTTAAAGAGGCGATATTCCTTGAAAAAGATAGCGGTTCAAAGATGCGAAGCCAACTTATGCCAACAGGAAGAAGCTGTATCACAATCACAGGTTGCCATTGTGGCTACCCCTCATCCGGAGCGATCCTGCCAACGATCTCCACACCTTCCATGACCCAGTTCCTGCTCCCCCGCCGTATAATCTCCTCCGGAACCGCGCTGAGTGCCGCGATCGCCTCTTCCGCGGTCATCCCGAAGATACCTGCAAGCGCAATCATCTCTCTTGGCGCCCTGAGATCATAGATCGACTGCGCATTGCTCGTAAGTATCGTATGCGCACCATACTTGCGTGCGAGCCTGAGATTATGCCTAAATTCGGCGATCACCCGGACACGCCCCGCCCCGCGCAGCCTGATGATCGAACCCATGTCAAACTCGATTGCCACCAGGTTCTCAGACGCAAATCGCATAAGCACCTGATTTAGTTTCTCGCCCGGGTGCGAAAGAACATCGACATCCCGGTTCTCTACTGCTGCACGATTGATCTTCTCGCGTCCCCCGTGAACAGAAAGCACGCACACCTTTGCGCGATGCTTCCGGATCATCTGCATGAGATGTGTCGGGTTCTTTGCAACGATCTCGATTCCCGAATAAACCCGGGTTCCTGCGTGATCCACGGTCTTCGGTGCTCGCGGCGGGTGCGGGGTGTGATTCGTGATCGCAATCCCCGCGTAACCGTATCCGGATGCGACGCTCGCCAGCTCTTCGGGTGTGCTTTCACATTCGGGTGCTGCATGAACGTTGAAGTCGTAGAATTTATGGGTGCGCATGGTGGTCATGTAGTTGGTGTGGTCTCTTTGTTTGGGCGGATATTTATAGTGCTTTTCAGTGACTTCTGGTGCCAGAACTCGTTGGGTTATGTGGATAAG
>JAYEGG010000278.1:0-2451 GCA_034658995.1 Methanobacteriota archaeon
AAAGGCTCTGGTGACGGATCGGTGACTTTTCACTGGTCATGACGTTTTCTGTGGTTGATAGCAGTAGTCCGCACTCACGTTGTAGCAATCGCTGGCGTCACGCCTTCGTCTTTGCGTTTCTGCGACTTTCTCGTTAAATCAGAGGAACGAGAAAGACGCGAGGGCGCAAAGACGCAGATGTTGGAAACCACAGAATCTATAAGAATCAGTGTACGTGTTTAGCTAACTATAAGATTGCAGCTAAACACATACAGAACCACGAGATTACACAGATTTTCACAAGATTTCTGTGTTAATCTCGTGAAATCTTGTGTAATCTCGTGGTTTTTCGCCTTGGCTAAACACATACGAATCAGTAAACTTTTATACGGATCGTGATCTGTGACCATTCAGTTTGATGGCGAACGGCAGGTGAATTTTTTAACGCTTGGCGAATGTATGGAACAACAGCTATGGACCCCGCGCAACAAAAGACAATGTCAAATCAGTTTGAGAGGAACGGAATCAACATGGATCCCGCATATCATGCGCTACAAAAATATTTTGGTTACACCACATTTCTGCCACTACAGGAGGAAGTTATCCAGGATATTCTGCTGAAAAAGGATGCTTTTGTCCTGATGCCAACGGGTGGTGGCAAATCTCTGTGTTATCAGTTGCCAGCCCTTCTCCTTGACGGCGTGACGATTGTTGTGTCCCCACTCATCGCCTTGATGAAGGATCAGGTTGACGCTTTGAAGGCGAATGGTATCGCCGCAGCCCATATCAATAGCTCTCTTAGTTATGGTGAGATGCAAAACGTGAAATTGGACCTGGCAGAGAATATGATCAGTATTCTGTACGTGGCTCCGGAAAGACTGATGATACCTGACTTCTTATCTGCTTTGAAGCGTTTGAATGTCAGTTTGATCGCTATCGACGAAGCACATTGCATATCAGAATGGGGGCATGATTTTAGACCCGGGTATCGTCAGTTGGAAGTGCTCAAAGAACATTTCCCCGACGTTCCTCTGGTTGCGCTGACCGCAACCGCCACATCCCGAGTGCAGGATGATATCACAACACAGCTAAAACTATCCAATCCAACGACCTATAAGGCGAGTTTTAACCGAAAAAATCTGTTTTACCAGGTTAAACCAAAAGATAATGCCTACTATCAGTTACTTCAGTATCTGAAGGGTCGTAAGAATGATTCGGGGATCATTTATTGTTACAGCCGCAAATCTGCCGATGATCTGGCAAACAAACTTAAAAAAGAAGATTATCGTACTTTACCATATCATGCAGGGTTAAAATCCAAGGTAAGGACTAAAACACAGGACAAATTCATCAAAGACGATGTTGAGATAATTGTGGCGACAGTAGCGTTTGGGATGGGGATCGATAAATCAAATGTCCGTTTCGTGATCCATTATGATCTGCCGAAGAACCTTGAAACGTATTATCAGGAAACGGGCAGGGCTGGAAGAGACGGAGAAGAAAGTGATTGTATTATCTTCTTCAGTCGTTCGGATATAAGAAAAATATCGTATTTTATCGAGCAAAAAGAGGATGAAACAGAAAAACAGATCGCGTACAAAAAATTACGTGATATGGTTGATTTCTGTGAGAGTGGGACCTGCCGCAGGAAAATTTTATTGGAATATTTCGGCGAAACATACAACGAAACAAATTGCGGCAATTGTGATACCTGCCTGGATCCAAAAGAGACGATCGACGGAACAATCATCGCCCAAAAGATCGTGTCGTGTGTTTCCCAAATCGACGAAAGATTCGGAGTAAATTACATAGCTGATATTTTGTGCGGTTCAAGAATTCAAAAGATAATCCGCAATCGGCACGACACCATATCCGCTCATGGCGCGGGGAAGGAATACTCCAAAAAGCAGTGGCAGGTTTTTACAAGGGAACTCGTTCAACTTGGTTATCTGTTGTCAGAAGGTGACCAATATCCAATCATAAAACTGACTCAGGATGGCAATGATGTTTTATCCGGAACAAAAGAGATTTTATTGACAAAACCAGAAGAAAAAGTTAAGATAATACAAAAAGATGTTGATGGGAGTTTCGATCATGATCTATTTGAAATCTTGAGGAGTTTAAGAAAGAAACTTGCCGATGACGCCGGCATGCCGCCATACGTCATCTTCCACGACTCAAGTTTGGTGGAGATGGCAACATACTTCCCACAAAGTCAATCAGACTTTCGGACAATCAGCGGCGTTGGCGAACACAAGCTGGAGAAATACGGGGAACCATTTTTAGAAGAGATTACTGGTTATTGCGAAGACCACAACACCGAATCAAAACCAATCAACATACGTAACCCCCCCACCAAAGCAATAACATCCACAATGCAAGAAACACTGGAGCTTTACAAACAGGATTTAGCAATCGAGGAAATCGCCCGAAAAAGGAATTTAACAACCGGCACAATCGTATCCCACATCG
>JAYEGG010000279.1:0-2442 GCA_034658995.1 Methanobacteriota archaeon
AAAAAAGTCAAGAGATGCGGGAGAGGGGCAAGAATCGCCCGTCTCGCATCTCGCATATTCCGGTACTATTGGTCACGCTTCGATCGCGTCAGCAGCAGCCTGCATGATCATCCGCGCATTAAGTGAGGTGACTCTACAATTCTCCGGTCACATCTGCAACTTCCTTCCATTCGCCGGATGCAGTCATCTCGAGCGCACTCGTGGCATCCGCCGTTGTGACTACGCCATCATCGTTCACATCGCCATTGAGCGAGGGCGACTGTGTCTCAAAGAGCCCGTCTATTGGCAGATACATGAATCTGTCCTTGAGTTCCCGCTTGATCAGTTTGAACCCTTTCTTCTCATCCGGCGTTGCAGTTCCTGCTTTGCACTTCTTTCTGAGTTCGAACAACTCATCATGGAAGACACCGTCCTTCACACGAACCGTGATGGATTCTCCTGTCGATTTTCTCGTGAAGGTGTAGACATAGTTCTCCTTCGTGAGGTTCTTTGGGTCTGTTCCTTCCGGCATCTTAATCGTGTAGTCTGCGGTCGAGTTGTTCAGGATGTAGAGGAACGTTTCCTCGTGTCCGTCAGACGGATGTGCGCTTGTGATTTTAAGATCGCACTGGTCAACATCGCTCCGGACATTTGATAGTGCAAACTGCGACGCCCTGAATGAAACCGCTACACAGAGGCAGAGTTCACCATCATCGTGACCTGCTGCAGCCTCGTTGATTGTCAGGTTCACGGTCTCGCCACTCTCGCTGTCGTAGACCTGGAACGCGAGGTCTGTAAACTCCTCGCTTGCCTTAATCTCGATTAAGTCCGCGATCTTCGGGTGCGGCAGGAGCGCATCGCCATCGTAGGCGTATGTCAGGTTGGCAAGTTCCATCCGCGGGATGAATGTCCCTGTGAAGAAGCCTGGACTAACCATGAACGGGACAACCAGAGCATCTGAGGTTGTGGACACGTCTTCAACAACTGCTCTCGTCTTGATGTCCGGATGGAGTGTCTCGTTGTGGAATAAGAACGAGTAACGCACACCCGCAAGATCGAGCGCAGGTTCTTCACCGCTTATGAATCTCAGCCTGAGATCGACCTGTTCTGCAAGCGACATAGAGTCATTGATCCAGCCAGCGATGTCGGTCTCGTTATCTGCACCGTGCGCAACAAGAACAACGGTCTCGTTAGCCGGGTTTGTGGAAAGCGCCCGCACCCGGTCGGCAAGAATCTCGCCGACGAGCCAGTGGTCATCGATCGCTCCGGTGAGCGTGATTGCGGCACTGGATTCAACCGGCACGAGTTCCTCTTCCTCATCTCCGCCCGGGTGTCCTGCGACAGCCATTCTTGATATGAAGTACCTGCCATCCTTCTGAACGACCGATCGCATGACCTCTTTTCCGCTGGCAAACGTGATCATGCCTGCACGTTCTCTCGTGCTGCTCATAACGCCCATTTCGGACGCGCCGTGTGCGCCCGGAAGCGAGTCCCGCAGTCCGAGCACGTACTCGACCTCTGCGATGTGATCGCTGTGCGACGAGACAAAGAGCGGAACTGCGATAATATTCTTAACACCGTGTTTGTCGAGCCTGTCGACAGCGGCGTTGATCGTCTCGCCGGGCACAAACTCAAGGAACCCGAGTTCCACGGGGTACGGCAGGTCAACGTTGTGGATTGCTGCCCGAACCGGGGCGCACCACGCCTCACTGGGGCTGCCGTGTGCAACCACAAGGATTCCCGTGTCAAACTTGCTGTACGTAACCTCGGAATCGAATAGCTCGCAGCCAGGCAGGTACATGAGCCGCGCCTTAAGCTCGTCCTTGATCAGTTTGAACACCTTAAGCTCGTCCGGTGTCGCAGTCTTTGCCCTGATCTTCTTTCTGAGTTCCAGGAACTCATCCGGGATAACACCATCCTTCACGCTGACCGTAACAGAGTCTCCTGTCGATTTCCGGACAAAGGTGTAGACATAGTTCTCTGTTGAGAGGTTCGTTATGCCTGTGCCCTCCGGCATCTCAACAACATAATCGTCGGTTGAGTTCTCCAGGATGTAGAGGAACGTTGCCTCGTGTCCGTCAGACGGATGAGCGCTTGTGATCTCAAGATCGCTTCGGGGGACACAGCCCCATGTATCCGACAGCACAAACTGAGACGCTCTCCAAGATGCTGCAACCGAGGGACATAGCTTGCCACCATCATGCATTGCCGCAGCACCCTCAATTGTCAGGTCAACGATCTCGCCACTCTCGCCATCATAGACTGAGAATGATAGATCGGATACCGCCCCGTAAACCGTGATATCGATCCATTCCGCAAGAGCCGGGTGCGTTGCGAGCGTGGTCTCGTTATCGTAGATGTATGTGAGATTCTCAAGCAGTGCCGGAATCTTTCTCTTTGTGTGGTACCCCGGACTCAGGATACGTGACAGGACAACAGGTGTCGAATCGCCCGATATCTCTT
>JAYEGG010000280.1:0-2409 GCA_034658995.1 Methanobacteriota archaeon
CACCGTGGAAGGTCCGGGGGCTGCAACTGAGCACGGTGATCCTCGTTGCAGGAATCGTTGTTTCCGGCATATCCATATCATCAGGCATTCTTGGAGATGCCGAGGTGAGGTATGAACTCACGATCGATACACCGGACGCGACCACGCTTTTCGTGCCACTGCCTGTTGATGAGTCAAATAACGTGATTGTGGGGCTCATAGATAAGCTGGAATTGGTCGAGGGCGACGCCGTGTGGGATATCGTGGACACCGATCACGGAAAAGCGCTGGAGGTTCGCACCAACACGGGATGCGCCCTCTCTGCCCAGCAGGAATGCGGGAAAAAGGGCCGGGATGAGGGGCACAATTGGGTATACAGCCACAATATAAGCATGCTGTCCGGGGCGGACTGGGCAGCTTACGAAGCATGGGCATTCTCCTCGAATGCTAATACAACCCTACACATGAGACTATCAATGGACAATGGTATGGGGGTCTTGTTGAGATACCGTTGCGACGATGCACCTTTGAGCGTTGGGTGGCAGACGGTTGAACTGGAACGATCTGACATGCGTTACGACTGAATAAACACGAGGGGGGGGGAAATAAAATATGAAATTAGCTACTACAATTGTGATACTGCTTCTTGTAGCTACAATCACGGTTACATTTAGTGGATGCATCGAGGAAAGGGATATTGCTCCGGAACCGGAACCACTGCATAACGATACTACAAAGGTATCGGTGGTAAACCTGACCCTGCTACCAGGAATAGAAAACGGGCTTGAAATCCATATAGTATCTTTCTCAAGTCTGTATATGCGTGATAACAGGGATGAAGAGAGCCGGGAATGGACGCACAATATTTCGGAGTGGTATTATGCAGCATACAACCTGTCAATAAAGAATAATGGATCAGATGCCATCGATTTTAAGGTAAATGACCTGCACCTGCGTGTCGGAGATCGGTTATTCAATACCACAACCATGAAGAGGTACAATTCGAGTCGGCTGGGGGTGCTGGCAGACCTCGGGAAAGGGGACCGGATCGGAGATGCGCCACTATCACTGTCCCCGGGTCAGACCGTGAACGGATATGTGATCTTCTGTGCTGATTCGCTGTACGACCGGTCATTTCTGCTGATGTATGGTGCAACACCTGTAACGTCAGCGTCTTTCGAAGAGAGCCTTGAAGCACTCGAGGCAGCAGAACGCTTCGATTACTCTCAGGTATTTGGCATAGCGCCATACAACATTCAGCGGAAGATAGACTCATACGAACCTGATCCGGAGGCGCACCCTTTTATATGGGCTAACTGGGTGAACAGAAGCGTATTTGAGTTCTATAAGACCGCGGATTTTGAGGCGGCGCAAAATGCACTGCCTGACAACATACCAGTGACAGAGATCAGGCATGCTGTAAAAGTCATGCCTGAAAGGAACATAACGGTCGTTTCCGGAAACCGACTTCTTGTTATCGACGATTTCGGAGAGGAACTGATCAATAAATCACGGGTTACGGAAATAGTGATTCTACGAAACGGGACATACGAGGGGCAACCGGAGTGGGCAACAGAAATTCAAATTCCGCAGATGAATATTCCCGATGCCACGATAGTGCAGATTTCGTTTGCAGGTATTTGCGGGTGGGCGATGTCGATGCGCTTTTCTTATAATGATCAGGACGTCATACTGGATGATGAACTGAATATAGTGTTAGCGAGATATTATAACACCCATCTAATGAGCTGAAGCGTTCAAAAGCATCATCGGGCAGAGGTCAGCATGATAAAGGCGAGGAAGATTAGAGACGTTCTGACATGCCCGGACAGGTTCTTCAGCGAACTATCCGAGAGGGAGGTGAACCTGGCAATACCCGCGGGAATTGTGCTGATTTCAGCTCTTATCGACGCTATCCTCATCGTGATGATAATTGGCACGATACTGTGCAGATTCCCTGGCGATCTGGCGCAGTCAGGCACCGACACAGCATTCCTCAGCATAGGGGAACTTATTAGCTGGTTTGCATTCTGGTTAATCGTTGCAGCGGTATTCTATGCCATATCGGTACTGTTCAATGGAAACGGCTCGTTCAAACGGTGTCTTGAGTTTACAGGATATGGTTTCATCCCTGCAATCGTTGCATCTGTTATCGGACTTGTGGTAATTATGGTCGTGCTCCTGACCATCGAATTCCCGGTCGAAAGCCCGGAACTCATGACACAGACGTTGATGCCGCAGTTGGAGCAAAATCCACTGATGAAAACGCTTCCTATCATCACAAACCTCCTTGGACTGTGGGGGGCATATATCTGGATATTCGGGGTCAAGCACGCACGAAATATCTCAACAAGAGATGCCCTGATCACGGTTGGCGTGCCGGCGGGGATAGCTATCATGGTCCACCTGAACTATGCATATAACATAATA
>JAYEGG010000281.1:0-2404 GCA_034658995.1 Methanobacteriota archaeon
TCACGTCACAATCTCAGCAACCCTGCCCGCATCCACAGCCCGTCGCACCTCCATCGCAAGCCGTCGTCCCGTGCTCATATTTCTTCGCCAGAGCGTGTTTCCGTACGGGTGCCCGACGGACATGTGTACGTTCGTGCCGCCGCCGATCCTGGGTGCAACGTCATAAATATAGAAGTTCAGGTCCTTGTCCACACAGGTCTGCAAGCAGAACGGTCCGATGACCCCTGGTGAATAATGTTTCTTTGTTGCTTTCACGTACTTTTCTGCTAGCTCAAACGCTCCCTCGAGGAGTGACTCCCGGAGCGTCGCCGAATTGTGCCCGCAGACCGTGTACTCGGGAATCTGCTGCCCCTCGACGAGTGTCATCTGCTGTGGTGCTGGCAGGCGCACATGCCCGTCAAGGCTTGTCTCAAACCGCCAGTCGATTCCGAGCAGTTCGATCGGACTCATTGTGTCTTCGATCGGTGAATAAAAGAAATCGAGGTTGAAGACCGGACCGATCACGTAGCGCTCGATACGCGCCTTGATGAGTGCATCCTCGGTGATTACGCCCTGCCTGATCAGTGACTCCGACTTCTCCTGGTACTCTGTATAGTCGGACGCCGTGAAAAAGCCGCGTTCGAGTTTTTTTACGGCGTGCGGGAGTTTCACCATGACCAGTTCATCAATATCCTCCGGATCATCAATTCTCTCGGGATATGGCAGTCCAGCCTTCTCTAAAATCCAGTAATAATCTTCTTCGCCACCCCGCTCCTCGCTCCTGAGCAGGTTGCGGCTGCCAAGCATCGGAACCGCAAAATCATCCTCGATTGCGTCGATCTCACAGTATGATGTGAATGACCGGTTCGGAACGAAGAGGATGTTGTCATCGCGCAGGCGCTGTTGATTGTCCGGCTTCAGGATCTCATCAAACCGCTGATAAACCACATTGTCATCCACGATACCCCGGAGCAGGTTCCCGCTGGAATCTCGCTCTGCCCTGAAATACTCGGTGTACGTCTTCTCGCGTCCAGCCTGACAGATCAGGAATGTCCTGAAACCCTCGTCGACCGCGCCATCGCACGTATCGAGTGCGGAATGTGAGGCAACAAGCCCGATCTTCATGTTGTCCGCGTCGTAGTCGCTTAGTATGGATGTGATCTCGTTTCTGTCGATCATGCTGACAACTGCGACACGAGACCATATTTAGATTGTGCCTGCCAGCACGATAGGTATTTATCTGCCCGCTGCTATATTATGATTATACGAGGAGAATGGTATCATGAAATCCGACGAAATTGCAGATTATCTGAGTCAGGTGTACCAGAAACGGGTCACTGTTACCGGCACCGGGAAGCTTGGCGAGATCGACGTGGGCTTGAAGGAGTTTGGATATGGAAAACCGCTTCTGATCCGGTTTTCAGCTGATGGCGAGGATAAAACCGCAGTTCTTTCGTCTATGCGCACAGAAGGGGGTTTTGGTCATGATCATTTCTCGGATCGGGCGCAGATTATGATCTGGCAGCATTCCACGTTCAATAAACTGCCGAAACATGTGGAATCTATCGACGTTGGTTATTTCACCAGTGATGGCAAGCTTAAATCAGCCGGCGGGGCAGAAGAGTATTTTGTGCTGATGGAAGAGGTCGATGGCACCGAATATTTCTATGATCTCGAGCAGATTAGTGAAAGTGACGCAACCGATCAGGATGTGGGGCGGGCGCAGGCATTAGCCGATTATCTGGCGACTATTCATGCTAATCACTCGGATGATTCGGAGTTGTACGTGCGAAGGATCAGGGATATGGTTGGGCATGGCGAGTGCATCATGGGCTTGATGGATAGTTACCCGGATAATCTTGATTTTATCACGGATGAAGAGCTTAATGAGATCGAGAAAAGATGTGTTGACTGGAGATGGAAGCTTAAATCCGGTACGGATCGGTTGTGCATGGTTCACGGGGATTATCACCCGTGGAACGTCATGTTCAGGGAGGGGACTGACTTCACGGTGCTTGACCGGAGTCGTGGAGAATGGGGTGAAGCAGCAGACGATGTTTCATGCATGACCATCAATTATCTCTTCTATTCGCTCAGGAAAGATGGACGACTTGATGGCGGGTTCAAAAAGCTATATGACCGGTTTATGGATCATTATCTTGCGGAAACCGAGGATTGGGAGATTTTGAAGGTCATCCCATTGTTCTATGCGTTTCGTGGGCTGGTAGTGGCAAGTCCGGTATGGTATCCGAATCTTGATCGCGGGGTTCGGGTAAAACTGTTTAATTTCATCAGAAACATTCTTTCAGAGGAAGAATTTGACTATCGGGACGTGAACTCTTATTTTTCGGAGTGATTGCGCCCCGAAAACCGCGATGGTGGCGCTACACCCCACCCTCGCGACCCTCCGGGTCACCTGATGAGC
>JAYEGG010000282.1:0-2404 GCA_034658995.1 Methanobacteriota archaeon
GCGTGTATTATAAAACACAGTCCCGTGTCCTGGAATGATGTAATCCGCGAGTGTGGAGATCGTCTGCTGGCTCCGGACCGAGTGCTCTTTTGAGAAGAAATCCGAATTATAATCCCAGAATTTGTTTTGCATGTAGTATGAATGCGACACGACGGCATCCCCCGCAACAACGATGCACGGGCTTTTGATCACCGAGGAATGCCCGGCAAAACCGCCTGATTCCTGACATATATCCTCCAGCGTCAAAACAAGTGACGCATGGTGCTCGGTGTGTCCTGGTGTCGCAAGCACCATGACGCCCTCTACAATCTCCTCGCGGTCACCGATCTCGCGGCAACTGAAACCGAGCTGGTGGTGCGCACGATGCGTCATGATCTCGGCGTCCGGAAAGACATCAAGATTTCCGAAGTGGTCCCGGTGCCAATGCGTGATAAAGACCGAATCAATATCTTCCGGAGCGATTTGGTAATGTTTCAGCGAGTTTATCAGATTCTCCTGGTTTGTTTCGGAGTTCTTCCCTTTAACATTGTCCTCGTAGTCAAATCCCGTGTCCACGATGATATTTCGATCATCAGTCTCGATATATGTGACATTTGAGCCTGTGCCGATGCCACAGAAGTATTTCATAAGCCGCACCTTCGGATCTGGCTTTTCAAACGCCTCAAACGCCAGTGTACCGATCTTGACCAGTTTTACTTTCCGTATTGCCATGGATTGCCCCCGGGGGTTGTGCCCGCGTTGCGCAACGCCGCCCTGCACCATCTTATGAGGCTCAAATAACATAACATACCATGCAACCATGACCCGCATCATCGTAATCTCTGATACGCACGACCACGAGCTGCCAGACCGCTTGATCAATCTGCTGAAAGGTGCGGATATGATCATTCATGCCGGAGATTTCACATCAAGGGCGTGCTATGACTATCTGGGGAGTCTGGGCGAGATGGTCGCAGTCCATGGCAATTCCGACTGTGCCGAACTAAGAAAACTTCTGCCGGAGCGAGTCGTATTCACCGTGGAAGATATCACGATTGGGATGGTTCACGAGGGACAACTATCAACAGGCGACACCAACGGGCTATGGTACCTTGCAAAGGAACTTGGCGTCGATGTAATGATCGTAGGACACATCCACACCCCGTTCATCGAGCAGTCAGATGTGGTGATCACGTGTCCTGGCAGCCCAACTGTGCCACGGCTGGCAGACAAGACCGCGATCGAACTGGTGATTGAGGGGAGTCGGGTTCACGGGCGGATCATCTCGCTCGGGGCTGGAGCGTGCTTTTTGTGAGGTGGATGACCTGGACCGGAGTCTCTTAGTCGTCACCGAAAAATAACATACTGAAATTTCCTGGTTCTGACGTTTTCTGTGGTCGCTAACGGTATCCATCGCGTATGCAAAAAAACGCGGGCGCATCTCTCTCAACTTTGCGTCTCTGCGACCTTGCGACCTTGCGTTGTATCAGAGGAACGCAAAGACGCGATGACGCAAGGGCGCAAAGATTGGAAACCATAGAATCAGAAAAGCGCTACTTTATTTTTCTGCAAGCCCTTAATTTGGTAGTATCCTAATATACGATAGTTTATTATACGATGCAACACAACCATTCTCCTGGTGAACACCATGGCACGACCAAGAGGAAAAATCGATGTTGTCTGTCAGAACCCCCGGTGTCATTATTACCGAAAAGAAGCTGGGAAAGACATTATCAAAAGCGGCAAGTACAAGAGTACCGGTCACCAGCGGTATTACTGCAAGCATTGCGAAACCTATTTCATGGAAACGAAGGGCACGCCGTTATACCGGAAACACCTGTCTGAAAGTGAAATAATCAATATTTGCAAGTATTTAGCAGATAAGAACAGTATACGGGGTATCGAGCGGATCACTGGTCACCACAGGGACACTATAGGTAGATTGATAGTGGATATGGCGGAACATGCGGCAGAGATGAATGAATATCTCATAAAGACCCTTGGACTCACACCACTCGAATGCGATGAACTATGGAACAATGCCCAAAAAACAAAAAAAACGAACAATATACGGTAGCCCTCTCGCGTACGTGGAAAAACGCGGTGTACCCATATCAACTTTCTCGTCTCTCTCGCCTTTGCGACCTTCTCGTTAGATCAGATGAACGAGAAAGACGAGGGTGACGCCAAGGGCGCAAAGGTTGGAAACCACAGAATCAGAAAAACGCTGCTTTATTTTTCTGCAAGCCCTTAATGTCCCGCCAGCATAATTCATCTTACGAGACGCGATAACACGCGAATTAAGGCTCTTTGGTAATTCCCGTGAAATTGATCTCCACGATAAATCAAGTAAATAAGGAATATCCCCCGTTGTTAGTTATTTTATTACTTTCTGGTTACTATGGCTTATCTCAATTCTATTAAC
>JAYEGG010000283.1:0-10395 GCA_034658995.1 Methanobacteriota archaeon
CAATTAAAAATGCTCTAATCAACGTGGTGGATGTTGAGATCGAACCTCCTGGTGCTACTCAGGAGTATAACGATTTTTACAAACTCGTAGGAGATGGTGAGACTGATGAGCGGCTGGACAAGGCATCGGAGTATCTCAAGGAACTAATTGTTGTTGTGAAGGGCGGGTTTGGAGAGATGAAAGAGGAAATGGGTGGTATGAGAGAAGAGATGGGTGGTATGAGAGAAGAGATGGGTGGTATGAGAGAAGAGATGGGTGGTATGAGAGAAGAGATGCGACGTGGGTTTAGTGAGATGAAAGAGGAGATGGGTGGTATGAGAGAAGAGATGGGTGGTATGAGAGAAGAGATGAGAACCGGATTTGAAACGCTTATTTCCAAGCAGGATCAGACCATAAACGAGATCAAACTTATGAGGGGGGACTTGAATAATCATATGGATTGGAAGTTGGAGAGAATTAAGAACGAACTTGAGGAAAAATTCACTCCTGAATTTGATGAGATACGAGGTTTGCTCAGAGCGCACGGGATGGTTGGCGTGCCCGAATGAGTAAGATCTTACCAACTACGCGATGGCGCACGTGTTACCAAAACATGCCATTTTTGGCAGGATTCTTTTTTGCGGCGCAGCATTGTGCAGCTATGATGCACGGGTTGGCGTCTGACATCATGAGCTTATTGGTGCCGTACGGGGGCTCAGTGGATGGCCCGGGTAAGTTCGGGGTGTAGTTTTTTGGTATACTGGATGACCGGGGTCGCGTGAGGTGCTTGGTACCTACAAATAATACCGAGCCGGGCCAGATACATCGGGGGTGCCTGCAAGCAGGGTGGTTGGGCATTTGCTGATTCTGCAGATCTTAAGAGAGTGCTCACGACATGATCGCGATCGGATGATCAAGCAACATACCGGGGGAGTTACCTTAACTGCTACTTGACGAACGGTGCTTCCGGGTGGCAACCATCACCCTTATCCTGGGTTTTCCGGCTTTTGCCCGGGTTCATGCCATAATAGGGCGTCCCCGCCCGCGTTGCCGTGTGCACCACGGACCACGTCCAGCATCTGATCGTACTTATTCTCATCAGCAAAGTGGAGATGTGACGCGCATGAGCAGTCTGTGCATCCGAACCCCCTGATGGATTCGCACGTGGCGCCGATCCCGTTCGCGATGGTGCATTCAAGGTTGTGGTCGGTTGGCGATACTACTGCGCACCGAAACATGGTCTCTGGCAGCAGGTAATCGATGTGCCACCGTCGTGTTGTGTTTCTGCCGGATAGCACGTCAATATGTCGATTGATTCGTTTGATGCCACCGGTACCGCGGGCTGAACCGGTGTATGCATAAAAACCACTCTTTAGATGTATAACACCCAGTCTCCCGACCCCCTTTGTGATATCACCGCGCAACTGCAGGATCAGCGTATAAATTCCCTTTGTTATAGTTCAGCCTCGAAATCCTCTACGGTCTGACTAAATTCCATTTTCCCATGTGCTGCGACGATCTGTTTTGCTAATAGCCAGTACACCATTGCAAGTGCCTTTCGCCCCTTGTTGTTGGTTGGTATTACCAGATCCACATTTGTTGTCGAGTTGTTGGTGTCGCATAGCCCGATCACTGGGATGCCGACGCTGACTGCTTCGGTGGCTGCCTGCGCGTCGCCGATTGGGTCGGTCACCAGAAGGATATCAGGCTCGATGTAACCTGCATACTGTGGGTTGGTCAGCGTGCCTGGCACAAACCTGCCTGTGATTGCGGTTGCGCCGACCAGCTTTGCAAACATGCCTGCAGGGCGCTGCCCGTACTGACGCGCCGATACGGCGAGGATGTTCTGGGGCGGATACCGTGTCAGCAGGTCGGATGCTGCGCGGATGCGGCGGTCGGTGTTCTCAACATTTAATACATACAGTCCGTCCGAGCGGACTCGATAGATGAACCGCATCATATCTCCGGTCTTCTGCTGGGTACCGATGTGGATTCCGGCAGCGAGATATTCATCAAGCGGTATAATCGATTCGTATGTCACTTCTTCATTTTGTCCATTGTTCTGCTCGTCCAAGCGATTCACCTGCGGATTTTTACGGAAATTGTATTGTTCACATTCATTTCTGTGATATCTGTATGATCAATGGATAAATACTTTGTCACCGATCTATAACAATGCGCAAAGGAACATATCTTCCGAACAAACCGGCTGCAGTATGGGCGTCAAGCGACCGGCTCACAGATGGCGTGATTCGGTCATTAACCATGATTCTCAGAACTTATGGCTGCCGCCGGTGCCGGGATGGGCAGGGCTGCACGATGTGCGGCTTTATCAGGGACAGCGCGCCGACCCCGCCGTCGCCCGAGGAGCTGGTCGCACAGTTTGAGGCTGCGATGGCACGCCGCCCCGAAGGCAGGTTCATGGTGAAGATATTCACGTCAGGCAGTTTTCCGGACCCTGCCGAGATGCCCCCTGCAGCAGGATTAGAGATTCTCGGGCGGCTTAACGCCAATCCCGATGTCACAAAGGTGCTGCTTGAGACAAGACCCGAATTTGTGACGTCTGAAGTGATGGCTGACTACAGGCAGACGATTCACAAGAAACTTGAGGTTGCGATCGGGGTTGAGACGAGCAACGATCGCATCCGATTGGATTGTATCAACAAGGGTTTTTTATTCGAGGATTTTGTTCGCGCAAGCCGGATTGCCCACCAGCACGATACTACGGTCAAGGCGTATCTGCTTTTAAAACCGCCTTTCCTCTCCGAAGGCGTCGCGATCCGGGATATTGTTAGATCTGTGCGCGATGTCTCGCCGCATGCAGAAACCATCTCGATTAACCTGTGTAACGTCCAGAACGGCACGTTTGTTGAGAAACTGCTGAGGCGCGGTGATTACCGTCCGCCGTGGCTATGGAGTGCGGTATCTGTGCTGCGGCAGGCAAAGACAGAGAACCCTGGCATGATAATCACGTCTGATCCGGTCGGCGCAGGCTCAAGGCATGGTCCGCACAACTGCGGCAAGTGCGATTCCGAGGTTGCCGATGCGATCAACAGGTTCTCGATCTCACAGGACATCGGGGACCTGCGCGTCAGGTGTGATTGCAAGGAGTTGTGGCAGAAAGCGGTTGAACTAGAGGATATATCGTACGGCGCGCCGCTTGTGGGCTGAATTGTGAAAAAATCGTTTTGTTATGGATAATTAACCACCGAGATCGCAGATGGACACCGGGTTTTCTTACCAGCCATTACTCGCAAATCCCCTCTTAAAATAGGACACTTTTTATTATTTTCTGGGATGATTCGAAAAACCGCAGAGAGCGCAGAGGGACGGGAGAGAGAAACAACAACCCATCTGCGATCCTCAGCGTCCTCTGCGGTTAATCTTTTTTGCCATGATCCACTTATCCGGAAGAAATTAAAAAGTCTCTAAAATAGGTACATCTCTCTGTGACTCTCTGCGCCCTCTGTGGTTTATTCTCCATGTTTTATTCCAGAATAGCTCTTCTGCACCGATGCCCCATTCAGCAGAATGGGTGCTCGTGTTACCCATACAAAACAGCGAAGAACCATATACGTCTTCGTAGATGTGAATGGGGTGTAAAATGACCGGGCAATTATAGTGTACATACTATGAAAAATATCTGGTTCTGCTGTTTTCTGTGGTCGCTAACGGTAGTCCTCTCGCGTACGTGGAAAAACGCGGTGCACCCATCTAAACTTTGCGTCTCTGCGCCTTTGCGACCTTGCGTTAGATCAGATGAACGAGAAAGACGCGATGACGCAAGGGCGCAAAGATTAAAAACCACAGAATCCATTAGAATCAGAAAAATATCAACTGGTAGCGCCAGAGGTCATCCAAGGATCATATCCGCAATCTGGTCTTCGTCTGCCTCCACACCCCTGCTCTTGAAGAACCTGATGACATTGTGGATATCGCGCATCAGAAATTTCATGGCATTCGGATGATCCAGCGTCACTGATTGCCCCATATCGATGAATATAACCTCTGAGTCCTTTAAGAGAATGTTAAACTCACTGAGATCGGCATGTACAAGATTTTCCAGATACAATTTCCTGATGTAGTCAATGGTTGTGTCAAAGACCTCCTGCGCCTGATCCGGGGTTAGTGGCACCACGCGCAGTTGTTGCACGGGAATCTCATCATGCCCGATGAACTCCATCAGGAGAACGTTGTTTCGCGAGACAAACGGTTCTGGCACGCGCACTCCCGCGGCGTGTGCCTTTTTTAAGTTCCTCAATTCTTTCTTCGTCCATGTAAAGACGATGCTCCGTTTATCGTGCTTCACATTCTTAAATCTCGGATCCCCTATTATATAAGACTGCATCGCGCGAAAATCACTCGCAGCGATACGATAAATCTTTATGGCAACCTCCCGATCGCGTCCTCGCGCATGGTAAACGTTTGCCTCTTTGCCCGTGCTGATCACGCCACCGAGCGCTTCGATGTAACCTTTGTTTGCAAGATGGTATAGTGTTTTCAACGTGGAAGTGTCAAAAACACCCTCAAGAGACTTTAAATCTTTTGAATCCTTCGTTCTGATCCGAAGTTTGTCGATATCCCTGTCAATCGCCCTTATCTTTTTTTCGAGTTGGAGTTTTGACATGGTGCGAGGTGCCTAATTCATGAGAGGTACCCGCGACGTCGGAGCCAGTCGACCTGTGGCGCAGTGTATCTCCAGATCACGTCTGCCTTAGCATCCTGGAAATCCCACGGAACAATGATAACGATGTCGTTTTCACGAATCCATATCCGCTTCTTCATTCTACCCGGTATCCGGGCAGTTCGCACGGTCCCATCGATACATTTAACCCTCAGATGGTTTGCGCCAAGCATTTTTTCAACAGTTGCCAGAATCTCACGGTCATGTTTGCGCGGGGTGCGCACACGTCCTATTGGTGCATCCACTGGCTTTTTCTGTTTACCCAGATAAAACACCTCGATACAGGATATCCCATTGCATAGCTTCGCATTGTTGCTATATGTATATAAACCTGCACAACCACCAATCAGCAATGAACGTGATTCGCGACCCGATCCACGGGTACATCGAACTGGATGATGCAATGTTATCGCTGGTCGATACGCCGGCGATGCAGCGATTACGTCGCATCAAGCAGCTTGGATTAACCAGTTTTGTGTATCCTGGCGCAAATCACACCAGGTTCGAGCACTCGCTTGGCACATACCATCTTGCAAACTCGCTTTCGGATCGCGTCGATGATGAGGCCGGGCGGCTCGAACTGCGCGTGGCAGCCCTGCTCCATGACATCGGGCATGGACCGCTCTCGCATGTGACCGAGAACCTGATCAAGCGACACACCGGAAGGTCGCATGAGGATGTCTACCATGTCATTAAGGAAGATCCTGATCTGGGCAGGATATTTGAGGAGAACTCGCTTGACATTTCGAGAGTTGCCAGCCACATAAAAGGAGAAACGAACCTTGGAGCTGCTTTGAACAGTGAAATCGATGTTGACCGGATGGATTACCTTGTGAGGGATGCGCATTACACGGGCGTTCCACTTTCGGTCGATCTGATTCGATTAATTCATGAAATGCGGTTTTTAGACGGGAAACTCGTGATCAACAGCGGCGGGGTGCGGGCTGCAGAATCACTGCTACTCTCGCGGTTCATGATGCACCCAACTGTCTATTATCACCATGTAACCCGGATTGCAGAGGCGATGTGCGTACATGCGGTTGAACGCATGATCGAGGAGGGGTTTGATGCGAAGAAACTCTCTATGATGGACGATCAGGATCTTTTCGTGCAGATGCACTCGCATCCCGGGTATCCCACTGAGATCGCGGAGCGGCTGCGTGACCGGAGGCTGTTTAAGCGTGCGACATACATCGGGTTTGATGAAGTGGGCAAGAGCACGCTCAAGCACCGGGATAACACGCGGAGAATCGAGGCGGAACTTACGTCTGATCTCGGAATCGACCCCGGATATATCCTGATAGACATTCCAAAGCCACCGGACATCATGGAGACCGGCGCCAGCATCATGGTTGATCACGAGCGGAGGCGCCTCCATGAGGTGTCACACCTCGTTGCAGCCATCGGTCATGCACAGCAGGATAACTGGCGGATGGGCGTATACACCACGGACGAGCATCGTGACGCGGTCAGACGTGCTGCAAACGAGTTTTTCGGTGTGAAAAAGCATAAGCAGTTCAGGCTGGACGAATTGATCACGTGAAACTTTGGATGGGTGGAGACGCTTCTAATGAAGAAACGGACACTGAGGATACTTTTGAATCTGCTTCTGGTCGTTGCATCATGGATCATCGTATTTCATTACTATCCTCTGCTTCCTGAGGAAGTTCCAACACATTACGGTCTCCACGGACCACCCGATTCGTGGGGGCGTAAAAGCACGATCTTCACTGTGCCCACTGTTCAAGCAGGGTTGGTCGCGTTGCTACTCGTACTATCCCTTCTGGTGAAGCGCTACCCACGGGGGTATAACTTTCCTATCGACCCGAAAACGCTCTCGGACAGGACAAGGGACAAATTATACCGTCAAACCGGCGATTTGTTTCTTGTTATTGGTATTATCATCAATCTGCTCTTTCTTTACATCATAGTAACCAATATCAATGTGGCTCTAGGTGTATGGGGTGGGATAAACGGCTATGTCACGGTTCTTATAATTTGTTCGATAGGCTGGACAATCATACACTACATTGTGAGGGTGAAACGGCTGCATTAACCACTCTTCGCCATCAATTCCTTCAGTGTATGTGTTTAGCCAACCACGCGATTGCACCGATCTCCACAAGGAAGTACGAGGCGGCAGGCAGCGAATTAGCTGATCCCTTCAAGACAGTGGCAGGGACTGCGGGTCTTCGTGCCACCCTGATACGTACCGCTTGTCACAAGCCCAAGCGCACGCATCGGTTGAGGTTTCATCTCTGTTTATCTCATATATTTCTCACGAGAGGTATAACTAAAGATCCAATCATATAGGGGTTGCAGAGTTACAGGTGGCGCATCATGGCCAACAAAATGAACAAGCGAGATAATCCATGGGCGTATGTCAAACGGAAGTACCGGCTGAATGCTCGCCAGATAGCGATGGCTAAGGAACTCGGGATACGCCCCAAAAAGTTCGGAAGCATGGCTCCCAATAAGTCTGAGCAATGGAAGGGACCGCTTGGAGAGTTCATTGAGGAATGCTACTACAAACGGTTTAAAGACCGGGAGCCGGAGATATTCAAGCCAAATGAGAAGAATAAAGGTAAAAAATGATTTTTTCACAGAAAATCGAGTGAAAACTGCCCTTCGGGTGGGGCTGGCGATATACCTTTCGTAAATGAAAATGGTGCGTAGAGTGACTGGACGTTATAATATATGTGCAATAAAAAAACAGAAATGGTTTGATGAAAGCGACCAATCAAATTATTCAGTGGTACGTGTTTAGCTAACCACAATATTACACAGATCTCCACAAGATTTCTGTTTTAACCACGTGGTTTTTTCCGCATCAGATAAACACATACGTGTGAAGTATAGCTGAATAGCCATACATCGGGCATGTTGCTAATCAGCGTTCACTTCAAGCGTTCAAGGATGAATTTCCATAATCGTCCGGAATATCTTCAAGATTGCAGTAACTACTCAGATACCTAAAACCACTATCGGGGAACTTCGCTATGCAAAGACTACCTATGACATGGGGGATACTGTAACCAAACAGGGAATTTAACCGCAGAGTGCGCGGAGGGACGCGGAGGGGAAATAAACGGTTAACTGCTCTCTCGAACCTCCGCGCCCTCCGCGGTTATTTTTTCTTGCCATGACGCACAGAATCGCAATCGAGAGACCAATCAACATACCTGAGTAGTTACAGATTGCAGATGTTTGAGATCGACCGCGAAGTCCGATAAACTTATGCGTGACCATGATTGACGTATAGTCATGAAGGAGATTCGGATTCATGGTCGCGGCGGGCAGGGCTCGGTTACTGCTGCCGAACTGCTTGCGATTGCGGCTTTCGAGGACGGCTTGTACAGTCAGGCGTTCCCCGCATTTGGCGTGGAGCGGAGAGGCGCCCCTGTGATGGCTTTTGTACGTTTATCAGATCATACGATCAGACTGCGCAGCCAGGTGTACGATCCTGACTATGTGATTGTGCAGGATGCAACACTGATCGAAACAGTCGATGTTGCCGGCGGACTGAAGGCAGATGGCACAATCATCGTCAATACCGAGCACAAGCCCGAGGACCTTCACCTCAAGACAAAAGCCGCGGTCAGGACGATTGATGCAACAGGGATAGCGCTTGACATCATCGGAAAACCAATTATGAATACTGTGATGCTCGGCGCGTTCGCAGGCGCAAGTGGGGCGGTCACCGCGGATTCAATCAAACATGCGGTGCAGGATCGATTCCCCGGAAAGGTCGGGGAGAAGAATGCCGAGGCGGTACAGAGCGCTTATGACCTGGTGGTGGGCGCATGATTCCACACGCACCAATCGGAGAGGTTGGATCCAGCCTTGCGAACAAGACTGGCGGCTGGAGAATATTCATTCCGGTGTTCAACGCAGAACTCTGCAACGGATGCGGCACATGCGAGACATTCTGTCCGGAGGGGATCGTTCACAAGATCGAGGGCGGCGACACGTTTGTGGCTGATTATGATTACTGTAAGGGCTGCGGGATATGTGCGGCTGAATGCCCGAAAGATGCTATAGAAATGGTCCTGGAGGAGAAATGACTGGAGAACTAAAAAGCGGGAGGCAGGTCGTCGAAGGCTCGTACGCGGTTGCACATGCGGCTGCGATGTGCAGACCTGACGTAATATCTGCGTATCCGATCACGCCGCAGACACACATCGTGGAAGACCTGTCGCAGTTCGTTGCCGATGGCGCAATCGACTCAAAGTATGTCAACGTCGAGAGCGAGTTCTCAGCCCTATCCGCACTCGTCGGGGCGAGTGCTGCGGGCGCACGAACATACTCTGCAACAACATCGCAGGGACTTGCGCTGATGCACGAGGTGCTCTTCAATGCCGCGGGCATGAGGCTCCCGATCGTGATGACGATCGTGAACCGGTCGATGTCGGCGCCGATCAACATCTGGAACGACCATCAGGACAGCATGGCAGAGCGGGACACGGGCTGGATCCAGCTCTACATCGAGGATGCGCAGGAACTTGTTGATGCGACAGCGCAGGCATACATGATCGGGGAGGACCCTGATGTCTCGCTTCCGGTGATGGTCTGCATGGACGGGTTCATCCTATCGCACGTATTTGAGCCTGTCGAACTTCTCGATCAGGGGAAGGTAGACGAGTTTCTCCCGCCGTTTAAGCCGGTGCGGACGCTTGATCCGGATAATCCGTCGTCATTCGGCATGTTTGTTGACCCGGCATACTACATGGACTTCCGGTACCTTGTGGAGCAGGCGATGGACGCGTCGCGACCAAAGATAGAATACGCAGCAAAAAAGTTCGAAGAAATCTTTGGCAGACACTACGGCGGTCTGATCGACACATACCACACAGACGACGCAGAAATCATACTTGTCGCGATGGGATCATTAGTCGGGACTCTTCGGGATGTGGTTGACGACCTGCGGAGCAAAGGAAAGCCGGTCGGGCTACTCAAGATCCGCGCATTCAGACCGTTTCCACTTGATGAGATCAAGAAAGTGGTCGCAGGCGCAAAGGTGGTTGTTGTGCTCGACAAAAACATCTCGCTAGGAACCGGCGAAGGCGCGGTCACAACCGAGATCAAGGCAGGCATGTACAACGGCGACATCAGCGTTCCAGTGATCGGGTTCGTGATCGGGCTTGGCGGACGCGACATTCCGGTCACCACGGTTCAACGGATCGTTGCGAAGGCGGAAGAAGTCGTCAAAAACGGAATTGCGGCTGAAAGCGAGTTTGTGGACCTGAACCATTCGCATATTCGTGTTTGATTATAGTGATGCGGTGGCACAACACATACTGTTACTGGTTGTGCCCCCCCTCGCTAACTCATCACCTGCATAAACCGTGACTTTTGTAATTTTGCCAATTTGACCATGGATCCACAAGACCGGGGCACATACCACGGGATATCCAATCGAGAGGTTTATTCGATCTTTGCGTCCTTGCGCCCTCGCGTCTTTGCGTTTTTATCTCCAATTCAACGCAAAGACGCGAAGACACTTTTTATTATTTTCTGGGGCGATTCGAAAAACCGCAGAGAGCGCAGAGGGGCGCAGAGGGGCGCAGAGGGAAACAACAACCCTCTGCGATCCTCCGCGTCCTCTGCGGTTAATCTTTTTTTGCCATGATCCACTTATCCAGAAGAAATTAAAAAGTCTCGACGCGAAGGGTGTCATCTCTATCGTCACGTCTTTCGCGTGTGTCAACACATTCCACTGACACATTTGCAAA
>JAYEGG010000284.1:0-2520 GCA_034658995.1 Methanobacteriota archaeon
GGGGACGAATGCCGCACCAAAGCCTTTAAATGCCGGCGTGTCGAACACAATCTGTCTCGCAAGGCTGAAAGTGCTGGCGAGATGTTTGCGAAACCGTATGTACGCACGGACTGTGCGGAATTTAAGCCTGTGGAGATGCGCCGTTGGGCGCCCCGTGAAGCAGGAAGCCCCGTTACTTGTAGCGGGGAGGAAGTCACGCCAGTTGCAGGAGATAACACTCGAGATGGAAAAGAAATGCCCAATCCCCGCCCGAATGTTGACCCTTCTCATCTTACTCATCCTCATCGCATCGTTTGCTCATGCGCAGAGCGCGTCGGCTGCGCAGGTCTCTATCCCGCTTCCCGCAGTATACGCAACATCCGATGGCGAGGTGGGCGTGCTCACGAATCTGACGGTGTGGGTCACAAACGGCACAGGACACGTGTTTGTTGATACTGCGCCGTTCACACAGGTTGATATGCAAGGGTCTGCCCGGTTATCCTCGATGGTGGCGTGTGACATCACCGGTATCGACCCTGAAACCCGCGATTTCTTTTATGTCCTCCATACCGACACACCCATGATCGGAGGACCCTCGGCGGGCGCTGCGATGACTGTTGCAACGGTTGCGGCGCTCATGAACTGGACGATCGATCAGGGGGTCGTAATGACTGGCATGATCAATCCTGACTGTTCAATCGGCGCGGTTGGGGGGATATCCGCAAAACTAAACGCCTCCGCCAAAAAAGGTGCCCACACTTTCCTGATACCAGCCGGGCAGGGGAATGTGACACTGACAGAGCGTATCATTGTGCAAAACGATTCTCTTGTTACGGTTGAGGAAAACTCGGTAACAATAGATATAATTGCGCTTGGAGAGGTGCAGGAGATCCGGGTCATGGAGATCGGGGACCTGAGAGACGCTATCCGGGTGTATACCGGCTATGAAATCCCGAATGTGCTGCTGACCGGCGAAGTGCAGACTATAACTTATAGGGATGCGATGCAGCCGCTTGCCGCCACATTGCTGGAGGAATCAAAGACGCAATACAATGATACAGACACAGTTGCGGATCCTGAGTTCACAGACGCACTCAAAAGTCAGGTTCTGGCAATTGAGGATGCTCAGGCGGATTATGATGCTAAAAACTACTATGCATCGATGAGCCGGAGTTTTAACACGATGATCAACCTCCGGCACATCAGATGGTACTCCGAGTGTCTTGTTCCGGATGAGGGTGACCTGGATGGGTATATCGCTGATAGGATTGAGCAGGTCGAAAACGAAATATCCGATGCAGAACTTGCCATAGACCAGGCGAAATCGGAAAACGGCGTTCTTGAGGGGATTGGTGCAGCCGAGTCAAGGTTGAGCATCGCAAGAGAGAAGCTGGATGATGCAGAGCGGGCAGAACACGCTGGCGAGGCGATCGAACTGCTGGCGTTTTCGATGGAGCGGGCACGGTCTGCGCAATGGTGGGCAACGCTCTCGTGTGCAGGCTCGGGGGAGGCGATCTCCGATGATCTGATCCGGGACCGTGCAGGCAGGTACTACAGTCAGGCAGCATCGATGCTTGCTTACGCCGACGCCCTGATCAGCGAGACCGGCGGGTGCAAAACACTGATCGTGAGTGCCGCAGATGATCTATCCCGCGCCAGAAGCGAGTTGCACGTCGGATATTATGCCGGAGCGATCTATGACTCGCTACACGCAATGGTGCAGGCGAACACCGCAATCGAACTAATAGGGATAGAGGATCTCGATGAAAAAGTGAATAATTCAGAGAAAGATGCGATATCAGCCATCATAGCCGCAAGAGAGAGCGGAGCAGAGCCGATTCTGGCGGTGAGTGCTTATGAACATGCAAAGATACTCGAACCATCGCAAATGGGCAAGATCGTGGACTATGGCTATGCAAAGATGGTTGCAAGAACTGCACAGTCGTTTACAGGTCAGGAAAACGCGTCTATGGTCTATACGGCGGGTGTGCCATGGTATGCAGACAATAACGTGCGTGGCGGCAGGGGTGGATGCACAGCGCAGATGCCTGCCCTGCGGGGGTGGGGGGCGCTGGCAGCGATTGCAGCAGTTTGTCTTGTCAGGCGGTTGCGCTGGTGCCGGTAAAATTGGGGCTTTGTGCACGGTGGATTTATATCGCAAAAAGTCTAACATTCTCAAAGGAGCGGCTGAGATGCTACACACAAATCTGAAACATCTGGAAACGGAACAAGAAGTCAAGGAAGCCGTGGAAAACAATGAAACTGCCATGATTTGCTGTGGCAGAATGGGACCAATGTGCATTCCGGTATATGGTATTATGGAAGAATTGGAACCGCTATATCCACACATCACATTCTATGACCAGGATTTTGACATCCCTGCGGCAGACATTATCAAAAATTTGCCGGACTGTGCATCGTTCATGGGACTGCCGTTCACAGTGTACTTCAAGAATGGAAAAGTCGTAGCAGCCACAAGCAGCATACAAAACAAAGACCAGGTGATGAAAATCCTGGACATGGAATTAGGCAAGTGATCGT
>JAYEGG010000284.1:2620-10348 GCA_034658995.1 Methanobacteriota archaeon
TACGGATCGATATCAGTGACTTTATCCGTGACTATGATCTCGCGCATCTCACCAAGGCTATCGCAGAGAAAACCGGTCACGCCATCCTGTACCTGGTCGGTTAAACCCCCGCTTCGGAGCGCGATGACCGGCGTTCCGCAGCACATCGCCTCTGATGCGTGCAGACCGAATATCTCCATGAACGGGAACATTGGAAGTGAGATCACCGCTTTTGCATCCTGGTAAAACCTTACCTTATCCTTGAAAGACACAGTACCATGATACTGCACATGAGAACCTTCGCACCGGGATTTCACCTCTGCAACATAATCCTGACTGATAACGAAGCGATCTTCGCCGCAGATATCTCCGGAGACATTTGAATCTTCCATCAGTTGAATGAACTCCAGAATCCCTTTCTCGCCACATATCCGGTTGACAGATAGATAACGCTCTCCCTTCTCGGCTTTGAACGGGTAAAGCTCGGTATTTATGCCGTGAGGAATGCACCGGCAGGGTCTCATCAGCCGGTTTGAGATGTTCATTGCCTGCGCCCGTGAAGCCGCGATGAAGTATGGGTCGCCCCGTATGTGCGGGACCCGCCGCCATCCGCAGACTCCATGGAATACGTGGCAGACCTTTGCGCCCGGATGCGCTATCCCATAATCATAAGTCACTCCTGATATGGTATTGTCGATGATGACCTCATAATCCTTGAAATGTTTTTCAGCGATGTTGTATGCCTGCTCCTCCTTTGCAACCCAATCGTGGTGCACATCAGATGATTCTTCAACAGTCTCTATGATCCTTAATTTTGGGTTTTGCGGGAGTTTTGAGCCTTTACAACATGCAACAGCGACCTCCTCAACCTCATCGAACCCGGAGAGCGTCACTGCCAGATCACCCACAACAAGTTCGGTACCGCCGTATTTTCTGAAGTCTATCGCCTTTTCCGCAGATGAAACAATAAATATCTTCATTTGTGCCCACCCATATTAAATAAAACCCGCTTCAACTCTCTTTTGTCAAGCAGGTCTTCCTTGCCCACCGTAAATCTTGTCATGATCCGTGTATACTTCCCTTTGATGATCTCTCCGGTCACGTCAGCCTTTACGCCGTTGATGGTTGCAGACGGGCTGTCCACAATCAACGGAACAACAAAGCCAAAGTCCACATCGATAGGGGCGCCCTCATTTCTTATGATCGCTGTTACCCCATCACCATCATCATCATCATCATCACACCTGCTGAACTCAAACGAGAGTAAGCTCTCCCCGATAACAAGCCTCTTAATCGATACGCCCCAGTCAGCGGTGATGTACGGGCAGATTCTAACGCTTTCGGGGGCGCGGGGTTCTATTCCAAGCATTCCGCGAACGATCGCGTAGAGATAGATCGTTGCAGACCACGCCTGGATGAAACAGCCGGCAGGATCTGCTAATGCGGATGGCTCAGGCGGCACGTCTCCTGACATGACTTCCTTGAAGTATAGCCTGGAGAAACGCTGCATCTCGGTCATCTGGTATGTCTTAAGGAACCCTTCCTTGAAATTTCCACGCGCAAACTCGGAATACGCAACCCAGCCCGTAACAAATGGCCAGACGCCACCTTTCTGGTAGCTGTTCCCATCATACTCAGGATCGCTCTTTGCACGGGTCCTGACACCCCATGGCGTCGTGAACTCGTCGCTTTCCATCCATGCAAGGATCCTGTCCCCCTTATCATGTTCAATGAGATCAAAGAAGACCGGGAGGACCGCGTTTACAGTCATATCCTTCTTCAGGGTGCCATCGGGCTGTATCGTGTCGTACAGGAACCCCTGCGCCTCGTCCCAGTACCGTTCAGTGATGAGCGTTTTGAGCTCACGGTACCGGGCTGTATACAGCTCTGCAAGTCTGGAGTCGCCAAACTCCTGCACGATCTCTGCCCCGCACCTGAATGCGTGGCTGAATATCGCCTGAACCTCGACCCCGGACTTGCCCCTGAAGTAGGAATCCATCCACTGCACATCATTAAGAAAACCTTCGGGACCATGCTCGATCAAGCCATCGCCGTCACGGTCCGATTTCAGGCACCAGTCAAGCGCTCTGACCATATCATCGTACAGGTGCCGCACAAAAATTTTATCGCCGGACCACTTATAATAATCATGCAGCGCAATCACAAAGAGCGGGGTTGCATCGACGCTGTAGTAATAGATCGTTCCATCCATCCTGGTTTCGTGTGGAATCTCCCCCCTGTAGAACGGGACCCTGACTGCATCATCACCATCCTCCTTTGCCTGGAACCGTGCAAGCAGCGCAAGTGCGCACTGGGACGATAGAAAGTCACCGATGCAATTGCTGCCAAATACGGTCCATGCGATGTCCCTCCCAAAGTATGTTGGGAAGTGCGGCAGTCCAGCCATGAATCCAAGACCATACCCATGTTGGTAGTGCTTCAACAGAAGTATTCCAATCTTAGAGCGAATAAAAGCATCATCTATCGATTTAATTCCAGATTCAATAGTCAACATTCTCCGGATATAATCTGTGTATGAATCTTTTGCCTCTACAAACAATTCTTCTGATGAATCGATCAATTCTTCGGATTCATCGATTAACCGGTGATAAGTCGCATCACCACCAGCCAGTGCGAACCTGATCTCAATGGTATCCCCCGCATCAATCGCGAGCTCATAAGCCATGAGTGTGCCGCCCATACAGTGTTCCGACGGACCTGGAAACCTGTTTTCCAGTTTACATGCAGCCAGATCAGCAACATCGAAGCAGACATACTTCGGCTCAAGATTTGAGCGAAAGAGCATCAGCCAGTTCGGACGTTTGTGGTGCCGCACAAGAACCATCTTTCTGCGCGGATCATACGTCACAAGATATTTTCGCTCCTTCCATGCATCACCAGTCTGTTTCAGTGCCCACTCAAGATTTGTGACCGGATTTGCGATGAACTTAAATGCCACTCTCGTATCTTTCGTGTTTTTGATCCTGAATCTCCAGCAAACCCCTTGTTTGAGTTTTGGGACAAAAACAGACTGGTTGATAGAGAATCCTCCGACCTCAAACGTTCTTTCAACACCACCACTGAAGACAAACTCCTTGCAGAAATCAGGCAGCCAGCTGATTTCAGCCTCGCCATCCATAACCAAGCCAAAGTTTACACCGTCTGCGACTTTTAACGGCAGATTCCAGATGCCGTTCCATCTACCCTCAAACCTCCCGTTTTTATGTCCGATGACATAGACTCTCAAGCCCGCAGAAAGAAAATTCGATTCAAGTGCATCCGTTTCATGCCATTCCATCATTTTTATACCACGGACAAAGGGATTCCGCATTCCAGTGTAAAGTGGATATAGGCGAACCAGTCATACATCTACGTTGTTTCTTATAAACATGGTGTTGTAGCTACGGTGTTTTCGCGCATTTTTTATAGGACCTCATGAAATACCCGGGTTAAGTACCCCTCACAAGAACAAAACCTTTATCCCAAAAACAACCAGACAGATAGCAATGAAACAATTGAGTGCTCCAAAGCGAATCGCAAGGATAAAATTCGGTTTGATTTCTCCACTGGAATATCGGAACATGAGTGTCACCAGGATCATCACAGCCGATACTTATGATGAAGATGGATTTCCAATCGATATGGGGCTTATGGACCCCAAGCTTGGAGTAATCGATCCCGGATTACGATGCAAGACCTGCAGCGGCAGGGCTGGTGAGTGTCCGGGTCATTTTGGACACATAGAACTGGTGGCGCCATGCATACATGTCGGATTTGCCAAGCAGATACGGAACATCCTGCGAGGCACGTGCCGAAGTTGCAGCAAGCTGCTGCTTGAACCCGTTGCAAAGAAAGAACACCTCGAGCAGATCAGGGTTTTGCGGGGTAGGGGGCAGCCCATTACTTCAGTGGTCGAACGCGTCTTTGCCGAGGCTGTAAAGACTGATGTGTGCCCGTACTGCGGCGAACACCAGATAAAAGTCATTTATGAAAAGCCAACCACCTACTACGAAGACGAAAACAAGCTTCTTCCAAGCGATATCCGGGACTGGTTCGAGCACATACCGGATGAAGATATCACTGTTTTTGGCATGGATCCGGCAAACGCACGTCCTGAGTGGATGATCATGACGGTGCTGCCGGTGCCGCCTGTCACGGTGCGCCCCTCGATCACGCTGCAAACCGGGCAGCGGAGCGAAGACGACCTGACACACAAGCTCGTTGATATTATCCGTATAAACCAGAGGTTTCAGGAAAACAAGGAAGCCGGCGCGCCACAGTTGATCATCGAGGATCTCTGGGAACTCCTGCAGTACCATGTGACCACGTTCATGGATAACAGCGTCTCAGGCATACCGCCAGCAAGACATCGGAGCGGAAGACCGCTCAAAACGTTGTCACAGCGTCTGAAAGGAAAAGAAGGGCGATTCAGGGGGAGCCTCTCTGGTAAGCGTGTGAATTTCAGTGGAAGAACCGTGATTTCACCTGATCCGAATTTATCGATCAACGAGGTCGGGGTTCCTGAGAAAGTCGCAAGAGAACTGACGTTTACGATCAAAGCCGTGCCAAGAAACATCGAAGAACTCCGGGAGTACATCCGCCGTGGTCCGGTCAATCACCCGGGTGCAAACTACATCGTCCGCACAGACGAGCACAAAATGAAGGTTACCGAGGCAAATCGGGAGGAGCTTGCCGAGACGATCGAATACGGGTGGTTCGTGGACCGGCATCTCAAGGACGGCGATATCGTGCTCTTTAACAGGCAGCCATCGCTCCACAAGATGAGCATCATGGCGCACGAGGTCAAAGTGATGCCTGGAAAGACGTTCAGACTGAATCCGGCGATCTGCCCGCCATACAACGCTGATTTTGATGGTGATGAGATGAATATCCATGTGCAGCAGACCGAAGAGGCAAAAGCTGAGGCAAAGATACTGATGCGGGTGCAGGAAAACATCCTCTCACCAAGATTCGGCGGACCGATCATCGGGGGAATCCACGACCACATTACAGGCATGTTCCTGCTGACTCGTGAGAAACAAATCGATAAGAACAGTTCGCTTGAGATTCTGCGGAAGGCTGGTGTGCGCGACCTGCCAGAACCGGATCAAGTCGTTGATGGCACCCCATACTGGACCGGAAAGCAGATATTCAGCCGGATTTTACCGGGCGGGCTGAATCTTGAATACAAAGCAGAGATCTGCCAGGAATGCGACACATGCATGGAGAAGAACTGTCCGAATGACGCTTATGTTGTCATAAATAACGGGGAACTGCTCTGCGGAACCATCGATGAGAAATCGATCGGCGCTTTCAAGGGCTTGATCATTTCAAAGATCATCAAGGAGTATGGGTCAACTGAAGGTACACGGTTCATAGACAATGTTACCAATCTTGCGATCAGGGGCATCATGTACCACGGGTTCAGCTTCGGGATTGATGACGAGGATATCCCGGACGAGGCGAACAAACAGATACAGGAGATCAGTAAAGAGGCTATACATGGCAAAGACGGCATCGAAGACCTGATCGATCAATACGAGCACAATGAGCTCGATCTGCTGCCAGGGCGGACGCTTGCAGAGACGCTCGAACTGCGGATTATGCAGGTTCTCGGGAAGGTTCGTGACATGGCTGGCGACCGGGCTGGCATACATCTTGGTATCGACAATTCAGCGGTTGCGATGGCGGTGTCCGGCGCAAGAGGCTCGATGCTTAACCTTGCGCAGATGGCTGCATGTGTAGGGCAGCAGGCAGTGCGTGGCGAGCGCATTCACCGGGGATACTCGGATCGCACGCTTCCGCATTTCAAAAAAGGAGACCTCAGCGCGGACGCCCACGGATTTGTACAAGCCTCCTATAAGAGTGGGCTTTCACCGACAGAGTACTTCTTCCACGCAATCGGTGGCAGGGAAGGTCTTGTGGACACTGCGGTGCGAACGTCCCAGTCAGGATACCTCCAGCGGAGGATGGTGAACGCACTTCAGGATCTGGAGGCACAGCGCGACGGCACGGTGAGGGATACGCGCGGCATAGTTGTGCAGACCCTGTTTGGTGAGGACGGCGTCGACCCCTCACATGGTTTTGGTCGTGATCAAATCAACCGAATTGTCAGGGATGTGGTGGAGGTGGAGAAATGAGCGGCAGTGTAACAGCAAAGGATATTGGAACCCGGGTCTACGCACTCTCACTACCATCGAAGATCAGCGATATCCTGCGCGAGGAATTACTCAGTGTCATGCCTGATGCAGGGCAACTGGACGAGATCCTTGCCCGTGTCGCGGATGCGTACGCCGATGCCTGCGTCGAGCCATGCGACCCTGTTGGCGTGGTGGCGGCACAGTCGATCGGGGAACCAGGGACCCAGATGACGATGCGTACATTCCATTACGCAGGAGTTGCTGAGATCAACGTGACGCTCGGGCTTCCGAGACTGATCGAGATCCTTGACGCCCGGAAGAACCCGAGCACACCCGTTATGACGGTGTATCTGCAGAAACATGATGGTGCAAGCCGGAGACTGGCTCAGAATGTTGCATGGTTGATTCAGAAGACAACCATCACAGATCTGGGAGAGATTACCACGGACCGCACGAATCTAAAGATCATTATTGAACTCGATGAGGGCGCGATGTATGAGCGAAAGCTGACGACGCCGGATATCATCGAGAAACTCGAAGGAAAGCTGAAGACCCCGCTCAGTGTGAGTGGATACACGCTCACACTCGAACCGAATGAACCTAATCTCGGTTCGCTGGTTATGCTCAGCCGAAACCTCAGGAAAGTCGTGCTCAAGGGGTTTGATGAGATTAAACGGGTGGTTATACAGAAGGAAGGCTCTGAATACGTGCTGTACACCGAAGGCACTGCGCTTAAGAAAGTTCTTGATATCGAGGGTATGGATCCGGCGCGAACAACCAGCAACCATCCGGGCGAGATGTGCGAGGTCTTTGGCATCGAAGCCGCCCGGAGTTCGATCATAAACGAGATCCTGTCCACACTGCGTGAACAGGGACTGAACGTGGATGCAAGACACATCATGCTCGCCGCCGATATGATGACCTGCGATGGCGAGGTCAAGCAGATCGGGAGGCACGGGCTATCCGGTGAGAAAGCAAGCATCCTTGCACGAGCGGCGTTTGAGGTGACCGTGAATCACCTGATCGATGCCGGTATGCGTGGCGATATCGATGAATTAAGCGGCGTCACCGAAAACGTGATCGTCGGACAGCCAATCCGCCTTGGAACCGGTAATATCCGCCTGATTGCCAGACAGGTACCCGGCGCGTCCCAATCATAACCCCCATCAGGTCCGCACGACGTTTTCACTACCGCACTGCGGACAGACGATCGGAACGAAATTCGGGTCTGCTTGGAACATAAAGTCACATACCGTACATGCAAAGTACACCATTGATTGGTCAATGTCGTCCATGGTGATTAATAGTGCATTACGGTATATATATTTGTACGTGTTTAGCTAACTATAAGATTGCAGCTAAACACATACGGAACCCACGAGATTACACTGATTTCCACAAGATTTCTGTGTTAATCTCGTGAAATCTTGTGTAATCTCGTGGTTTTTCGCCTTGGCTAAACACATACGATGGGTGAAATCCGTGTTAATCTGTGGCTAAAAGTTTTATTTGCCACAGATTAACTCAGATTACGCAGATTATCAGTGTAAATAGATTTTTTGATATTTTCGAAATACGTTTCGGAAAACCGCGGAGTGCGCAGAGGAAC
>JAYEGG010000285.1:0-2392 GCA_034658995.1 Methanobacteriota archaeon
TTGTTATTTTTCTCTTTCGCACCCTCTGCGTTCCTCTGCGCACTCCGCGGTTTTCCGAAACGTATTTCGAAAATATCAAAAAATCTCCGATGTTTTGGTCACTGTAACTCAAGATACCAGAGACCCCGATCATTTCGTGAATAGCGACAAAAACAAATACAGGGCAGGACACAACTGATGTTGACATGACCCTCTACGAACTCGGCGAGACCGCAATCGTGAATCGGATCGTAAAGCGGCTGGATATCGAATTTGATGATTGTGCTATCCTGGATCTCACAGATACCGAGTATCTGGTCGCAACCACCGATATGTTCCACAGAGTGACTGATTTCCCTGTTGAGATGAGCGCATGGCAGATTGGGTGGATGTGTGCCGCAGCAACACTCAGCGACATCGCCGCGATGGGCGCACACCCGCAGGGGATGCTCATATCGATGGGGCTGCCTGACATTGAGTCCGCATTTGTTGATTCGATGATTGAGGGGATGGATGCATGTGTGCGCAGGTGCGGCACAGCCATCATAGGCGGGGACACTGACTCACACCAGGAACTGACGATCTGCGGAACGGCACTCGGACGCATGCCAAAGGACCAAATCCTGCGCAGGATGGGCGCAAACGTGGGCGATCTGGTCTGCATCACCGGGCGCTCCGGCATGGCTGGGGCTGGCATGGCAGCACTCGGGAAAGGGCTTACAGAACAAGAGATACGGGATTCAATCACAGTGAAAAAGTTCTTTGAGCCGATTCCACGCATAAAAGAAGGAATACGGCTTGCAGAATCGGGCGCGGTCACCGCTATGATGGATAACAGCGACGGGCTTGCACTATCACTGCATCAACTGGCAGAGATCAACGGGTGCGGATTTCGGATACGTGCGGACCTGCTTCCGGTGCCACCAGAGCCGGATGGGTCGCCGGATCCGGATCCGGATCTGGCGCTGGCGCTGTACTCCGGCGGAGACTTCGAGTTGCTCTTCACAGTTAGGGCAAGCAGACTTGCCGATGCCAGGCATGCATGTGAACTGACCGTGATTGGCGAAGTGACCTCAGACGGGGTATTTCTTGCGGAAGATGGGGGAGATGGGGGCACAATTGAAGAGATCGAACGGAGGGGTTATCGGTCACTGGTGCACTCGAGATGACGATGTCCCAAAGCTCGCTGAAACGATAGCTTTACTAACCAGTGCGGCGACCATTCATGAAAAGGAGGCGATAAGATTGACTGACATAAAAGAAAAGGTTATACCTGTAATGGAGAAGATCCGACCGATGCTGCAGGCTGATGGCGGCGACATCGAACTGATCGACGTTAGTGACGACGGCGTCGTCAAGGTGAAGCTTGTTGGCGCCTGCGCCGGCTGCGCCATGTCACAGTACACGCTGAAACTCGGTGTCGAACGGATGCTGAAGCACGAGATTCCGGAAGTTACCACTGTGGAGTCCGTATGACCTCTGACAAATACGATGATCGTGGCGAGTGCGGGGAATGCGATGAGTACCAGGTAGCAAGGGTCCACGACCGGGACGTTCCCTGGGACCCTTCGCAACTCAGGCAGATACAGGAACATCCCTGTTTCAGCGCGGGCGCGTGTCACGCATTCGGCAGGATGCATCTTGCGGTCGCTCCGAAGTGTAACATCCAGTGCAACTACTGCATCAGGGAGTTTGACTGTGTGAACGAGAGCAGACCCGGCGTCACAAGCAAGGTACTATCGCCCGATGAGGCGTTAGAACGTGTCAGGGAAGTGATCACAGACTTCCCCTACATCAAGGTGATCGGGATCGCGGGTCCGGGTGAACCACTCGCTAATGAGGAGACGTTTGAGACGCTCCGGCTCCTGCAGGAGGATTTTCCACATCTAATCAAGTGCCTCAGCACCAACGGCCTCCTGCTTCCGGAGAAAGTGGATCTCTTAAAGGAACTCGGAGTTTCAAACATCACAGTGACAATGAGCGCGGTTGATCCGGATATCGGTGAAAAGATATATTCGTTCATCAATTATCACGGGAAAAAGTACACCGGAAGAGAGGCTGCGGAGATCCTACTCAAAAACCAGTTGAAAGGGCTTGCAAGGTCAGTTGAACTGGGCATAATAACAAAGGTGAACACAGTCCTGATACCAACTGTAAACGACGAACACATCATCGATGTGGCAGAAAAAATCAAGAGGACCGGGGTTTACCTGCAGAACATCATGCCGCTCATCCCACAGTACAAATTCGCGGACATCACGCCACCAACACCATCAGAGAAACGCGCCATACAGGACGAATGTAGCAAAATCACCAAACAGATGCGGCACTGTAGACAGTGTCGAGCGGACGCTATCGGGCGACTGGGCGAGGATGTACAGGAGAAGTATTACAAGTGATGTGAAGAAGCCGA
>JAYEGG010000286.1:0-2388 GCA_034658995.1 Methanobacteriota archaeon
TGGTATCCTTCGGTCCCGCTACGAAGTCCTACAAGCAGTAGTTGCACGACACGTGCTCCTTTCTTGATCCTGAATCCCTGCTCATTAAACACAATAAGCAAACACTCGCTTCTGCCCTCGTAACCAGCATCCCAGACCGCGGTCTCAACGCTTGCCCCGCATCGCAGGAGGCTTGATCTTGGTCTTGCGATCGCGATCATGTTTTTTGGGATGTGGACAATCTCTCTTGAGATGATCTTGTAGCTTCCCGCAGCTAAATCAATCCAGCCACTACCATCAAACGATATTTCGGTGCATTCGGAGAGCACTCGCTCGCTGTTTTCAAATGCAATCGATCCTCTGCCTGTAAACTCAAAAATACGGTCAACAGTAAGTTCGCAGCCGTTTACCTGTATCTGGGTCTCGGGATCGATCATATCCTCAACGAGCGGAGGATTCATACTCATCAGTTCAGTAATTTCGTTCTTCGATAAAATCATAGTAGTTACAACTCCAAATCGCTTACAGTTACTCTTTCAGCTCCTCTCTTGCCTCTCCAGTTGTCCCAGTTGCTTGCCGACGAGCGAGTTGGCGTTTGCAAGAAACGTGTCTGCCGCATCATCCGCCTTCGGAATTGCCGCTCCTGACGCGATGTTGTGCCCGCCGCCCCTGCCCCCGGCTGCTTCTGCCGCCACCCTGAGCACCTCTGCAAGATCAAGCCCGCGGGCGATCAGGCTTTTTGTGCCTCTTGCCGATATCTTGATTCGGTCGTCGCTCTCGTTTAACACGATGCACGGGTTGTCCGGGTGCAGGAACCGGGTGACCGTGCTTGCGATGATGCCTGTTGCCTCGGCATCGTGGAGCCGGAGGTATGTGATATGGTCTTTGTGCATGATGCCGGGTTCAGCAAGCCGCATGTCCTTTACAAGGGCGCGCTGGTAATCGATAGACGCTGTTGTAGCATGAGTGACGCCTGCCCGGTCACGCAGGCAGAGCGAGAGCGCAAGTCCAGTCTCATTTAGCCGGGCACACGCATGAAGGGCTGAGACAAAATCATCTACGTTCCGGATCACCTCGCGGTTCAGCAGATACACGTCGCCGATGATCGTTTCGATGGCGTCAGGGCTGCCCCTTGCAAGTAGCCTTAGTGTGAGCGCGGTTGCAAGTTTTCGGAGCTCCGGATCCGCGAGTTCACTGAGTCTGCCGCTCACCCTGATTTCCTTGAGAAAATCATCTACCTTCGCCCGGTCGCCCGTGAAATCAAGATATATCTCGATATTTCGCTCAAGCAGATCTGCAATATCCCCGTCACCGATCCGGACCCCCTTTTTAACAGTTATGATGCTGTTTTGCACACCGTCGCCCAGGATGTCTGCGTTCGCCCCGGTCATCAACTGTTTATCCCCAATTGCGCCCGCGATCGCAAGCCCGCACAGATCAACATTCGCACTGCTAAGCTCCTTTGCAACCGCATAAGCCGTGCCCGACGCGGAAAGCTCAAATGCGCCATCAATCCCCACAAGATGCGGGTTCACATGCGGGCAGGAGAGGTCGCCGACCGGGATGTGGTGGTCGATCACAACAACGTCCCCTGCGACCCCTGATATGACATCCGGGTGCCCACTCCCCATGTCACAGAAGATCGTGAGCACCCCGTCCTCATCGGCGCCACCAGTGCCACCGGAATCGTCACCGCGCTCTTCATTTAACCGCTCCACGAACCCGTGGTCAAGCTGGCTGATGATAGTTGCATGAAAGCACTTGCCAAGTCTCATGAGTGCGTGACATACAACGCCTGCCGCAGTGATCCCGTCCGCATCATGGTGCGAGACGACTCGTGCCACCTTGTGGTCAATGATCGATCGCGTGACTTTGGATGTGTTCAGTTTTTCAATCATGCTTTGGATTTCGCAATTATGTAATCTGCCGTCTGCGGCGAAACTACTTTTCACATAAGTTATGAGATCACGAATCAAGGGAAAGTTGATTCGCGCACACTCTTCTACCATTCGCAGAAATTCGTGATAAACTTTGGGATCAGTTTTTTGAGGGAGTGCGGTCCTGAACTAACCCCCTGCTTTTCCCACCCGGAAATAGACTTCAACGGTTTCCTTCAGCGCGTCATCAAACCACGTCGTTTTGAGTGTTTTTTCATGATTTTCTGTAGTGTCATCCTGCTTTTCGACAAGTTCCCTGATGGACCTCCAAAGCCCTGCAATCTTCTCTTCATGACTTCAGGACACGCAAACATCGTCTTTTGATGCAGCGTTCGATCTGCTGATCGCGTTCCGCAGTTACAATTCTGTGTTCGCGGTCGCCGCCTGCAAGATCATGAGCGCGTCGAGCGATGTGACCCGCCCGTCGCCACTGACGTCCGCGGCGGGGTTTTGTGCGCCGGTGGCAGCGATC
>JAYEGG010000287.1:0-2385 GCA_034658995.1 Methanobacteriota archaeon
GTTAGAAGCGATAGAGCAAAGATCCGGGAGTTAAGATGGAGGATAAACCTTGAAACAATAAGTAAATGATTACTCCGGATATGGTTTAACCAATCTACCATATTTAGGTGAATTAACTCCATTTAAGTTTATGAGAATAGTTTAAATATGAAAGTACCTATGTTGTAATATATGCGCAGTGGAGCGAGTAAATATGGCAGATATTGAGGAATCAGAAATTCAAGCGGATGTGAACGAACAAATAGAAGCACTGACCCGATTGCTTGACGACGATGACCGGAAGGTACGCGGGGATGCTGTCGGGATACTGGACAATATTGACGATGCACGGGCGATTAAGCATTTGATAACAGCGCTTGGTGATGTGGATGCGGCTTCGCCTGCTGCCTGTATGCTTGATGAAATCGGCGAGCTGGCGATTGAGTCTTTGATAGAGGCACTTGATGAAGATAACGAGCAAATACGTGAAAATGTTGTCCATACACTTGGTTTGATTGGTGATGAGAGGGCGATTGAGCCTCTGATGAATGTGCTTGGTGGGGATGTGTTTAGCGATGCAGAGTGGGGGGTACAGCAGACTGCTGCCAAAGCGCTTTCCTTTATTGGTGCGCCGGCGATTGAGCCGCTGATAAATGCAATTGAAGGTAGAAATGTGTGCCTGCGTCAAGGTGCGGCTTGGGCACTTGGCGGCATCAATGATGAAAAGGTGGTTGAGCCTTTGGTAAAAGCACTCGATGATGACGATGATGGTGTGCGTCAGGCTGCTGCTTATGCACTTGGTGATAATTACATTTGTGATGAGCGGGCGGTTGAGCCTTTGGTAAAAGCACTTGAGGATGAAGATGAGGGTGTGCGTTGGGCTGCTGCACGTACGCTTGGTGGAATTGATGATGAAAGGTCTATTGAGCCTTTGATAAAAGCACTCGATGATGAGTGTGATACTGTGCACTGGAATGCTGCCTGCGCACTTGGTTGGAGCGGTGATGAGCGGGCGATTAAGCATTTGATAGAAGCGCTTGGGGTTAGTGAGGCTGGCGTGGGCAGGGAAGCTGCCAGTATACTCTGTGATATTTTTGGTAAACCTGCAGTTGAGCCTTTGATAGGGGCGCTCAAGGACAAAAACATGGTCGTGCGTGCTAATGCTGCTTACGCACTTGGTGGAATTGGCGATGATACGGCAGTCGAGCCACTGAGACGGCTACTGCTCGACGACAACAACGAAGCTGTCAGAGATGCCGCCACCCGTTCGATAGAAGCAATAGGGCAAAGATCAAAGTAATCTGACACGCGATTCAACCCACCCCACCATCAAAACCCTTTGGCACACGCTCACCCAAAGATCACATCGTACCATAGAAATCCCACCCGATCACCCCAACAGAATCCATAATTTCCCGTAATTCCAGAGTGAACCCGCTTTTAGGGACCACAAGATAATATTCTTTCCGCTCCCCCTTATGCCAATTCAACAGATCTTTTTTCTTCTCCGGACTCGCAGGGATACCATATTCCGCCGTTTTATTCGTCCATTCAACCTCTCAAAACAGTATCTCGCGGGCACCTCCATTGACCGCCACCAGGTCCATTTCATCCCCTCACAGGTTCTACCACCTACCGATAGACTGTGGAGGAGACCCAAGATATTCCAGACCGCCCCATCATCGTCGAGCGCACCCCTGCCTGCAATAATCGCGGTGATCGCGATTCCGTGCGCTGATCGGAATCGGGGTAAGGTTCAAGCGGAGGTGGTCTTTTAGGGCTTGCGTTCTCCGGATGGCAGGATCGAGGTTCCCTGGATACTGCCGTCCGGACGAACTGCGCAAAATCGTTTCTGGTGTAACTTCGCGGTGTTTGTCCGGACGTATCTGTTCATGACTGTGAGTGCGAGCGGGAAGTTTTGGTGGCGTGAGGGATGCTGCCTCAAAAATCTTGCAAATGATTCGTAAGCCATACGAAGCAGGACAAACCACAAGGCAGAAACATTTAAGTTATAGTGGATTCTTTGGATGTGATGTGCAGATGCTGATGAAATATCGCGTTAAAAGCGCGTCTGCATGACCGATTGTCCGTGAATCACACACACATACAAGTTAAAACAAGCAATATGGAGATATAATATGTCAAGTAACAGCAGCATGATAACAACTATACTGACGCTGGCGATCATCGCGTTCGCCATTGCAGGAACCGCAGCCGGGAATGGAAACGAGACATTGTTCATTCTTGGAACAGACGTGAATGAAGCCGCTCTAAAAAATGTTTCATCGAACACGACAATCGCAACCGAGATCAATATAACGATCTTTACAGCGAACGACACCGTACCTGATAGTCTCAACTTCTCGAATTATCAAGCGATATTCATTGAATCGCAGAATGAGACGA
>JAYEGG010000288.1:0-10300 GCA_034658995.1 Methanobacteriota archaeon
CCCGTGATCAGCGCATCGGTTTCCTTGTGGATCACTGCGCTTAGCACGTGGCAGGCGGTGTGTGATCGCATGAAGTGATATCGCCGTTCCCAGTCGATTTTGCCGGTGACCCGGTCGCCTGCTGCAAGCCCAGACCCTGAGCCGGAATCTGTGATTGTGACCTCGTGGCTGATCAGGTCGTCCATCTTCCGCGTGTATGTGACTGGAAATTCACGTCCGTCTTTTTCTCGTGTGAGAACGCCGGTGTCGTGTGGTTGTCCGCCGGAATCTGGGTAGAACGCGGTTTTATCGAGTGTGACGAATCGGTCATCTGTCACATGCGTAACTGTCGCTTCAAATTCCTTTGTGTAGCAGTCCGGTAGGTATAGCACGTCCATCCAACGTCACTTCCCGGTGGTAATCTGTTTTCCGACCATTGTGTCCATTAGTTCAAGAAACTCATCCTTGCTTCCGCGTGGTATGGTTGCTCCTGCTGCGATGTTGTGTCCGCCGCCGGTTCCGCCGACGCTTGCTGCGCAGGTTCCGAGTGCGTCGGCGAGGTTCAGTCCTTGCCTGATGAGGTTCTGTGTTCCGCGTGCGGAGACTTTGAGTCCGGCGTCGTTCTCTGCGAATGCGAGGATTGGTGTGTCCCGGTTTTTGGAGTTTGACAGGCTCATGCCTGCGACGATGCCAACGATTGTGTCCCGGATCGCGCTGCCGGCATCAAAGTACTGGATGTATGCGAGTTTCGTGATGCCTCGCTCTTTAACGAGTTTCAGACCGTCCACAAGGTTTTTCCGGTGATCTTTGAGCAGGTCGTGCGCTTCTGCGAGCTTTTTGTCCCGGTCGCCAAGGCATACTGCGAGACCCACGTCAGCGAAACCGTAGCGTGCAGTAGCGTTGAGCAGCGTTGAGTATTCGGATGCATCCCGCATCTCGGTGCCTTCTTTCTCCATGCACAGCGTGTACACCTCGGTTATCAGCCTGTGGAGGTGGTAGCTGGACATCCGCCGTGATATGCAGTGCTGGATTAGTGATGAGACTACTTTCTGCTGTTCTTCTTTGGTAAGGTCGATCCACCGTCTCCACCGTTCACCGCCGGCGCCTATGCCAGCTTTTCTCAGAAACTCGATGCTTGCAGCCTCGTTTCCGGTGAGTCCGGGGAGGTAGGGGTCAGAAGAGTACAGCAATAACCTGAACACCTCCCGCGTCTGTTTCCCAAAAAACGAGATGTCCTTCTTGTAATTGAGAACCCCGCGATCACTGCCCTGCTTCAGGATTTCCCGGTTGCATCCGACCAGTTTCCCAAATTTCCTTGCCTGCAGGTCGCCAACAGCGCCCACGATCGCAAGGTCGGCTAAGTCTCCGGACTGGATTCCCGGGTAACGTAGTGACTGTGCAAGCAGGTATGCGCATCCTGCGCCGCTAAGCTCGGTTGAGCCGTCGATGCCGAATAGGTGTGGGTTTAAGTGGTACGGGATACCTTCTGCACCGTCCTGATCGATCTGGTGGTGGTCCGCGATCACGACGTCTATGCCGCGGGGCATGTCAGTGAGCATCCCGCTTCCAAGATCTGTGAAGACCGTCGGGATGTTCGCGTCAGCAACTTCCTCGAGAATTCCTTTGTCCAGTTGCTTCACGAACCTGACGCTGTGCTCGATTCCGAGTTGGTCGAGCGCATGGCACATAATTGCAGCCGCTGTTAAGCCGTCGGCATCGATGTGCGACACGACCTGTACCTCGTCGTGTCGCCTGATCGCTGCGGCGCATTCATCAGCCCTTTGTTTCATGGGGTGGTGATCGCTCATGGTTCGTTCCTTTGTTCACTCAAGCAGTTCCCTGATCACCCGTCCGTACACCGGTCTTGCGATCAGGACGCCGATCAGGACGCCGACGATCGTGGTGATGGCAAAGCCCTTCAGCGCACCGAATCCCATGAAGAGAAGCGGCGACATCGCGATGATGGTGGTTGCTGCGGCAGCGAATATGATCGCAAACGCCCGTGCAATTCTTGAGAGATACACCTTTCTGGATGGCATCCTGCCCTCATACAGCACCTCGTCAGTGATGATCACCAGATGGTCGATTCCTGTTCCGATGACTGCGATGATGCCTGCGATCGCAGGAAGGTCAAGTTGCCAGCCGATAAGCGATGCAAAGCCGAGGATCATGAAGACCTCGCTTACCGAGGTTGCAACCATCGGAAGGAGGATGTTCTTCTGGTGGTACCTGCGGAAGATGACAAAAGCCACCATGAGCAGCGCAAGGATGCCGGCAAGAATGGTTTGTTTCCTGAACTGGTTGCCAAGTGCGGCAGGAACCTGCCATGAACCGATCACGTCGACCTCAACAGGAAGCGCTCCTGCCCGGAGGTGTATGTAGAGTTGTTCTACATTCTCCCGTCCCACGTCGCCCGTTCCAGTGGTCGCAACAAATGAGTACGATGGCACATTCTGGTCTTTGTCGTAGAGTTCCTGAAGGTTGTCTGCAAGTTCAGCCTGAAGCGGTGCTGAGAATATCACCTCGTCATCAAGAAGCATGATCAGCTCGTGCGCTGCCAAATTACTAACTGCGCCTGACTCAACTGCCGCATCCCGGATCGCATTCGCGCCAACACCGTCCACCGTGAACCCGACGCCCCATGAACCCTCCCGCATCCGGGGCATGTCCACGGCTGTTATGTGCTCGCCCCATACCACGTGCTCGGTTGCGTTTTCCACGGTCTGAATCCTGATCTCAAACTTTCCCGGTGTTGCGACAATCTCCATCGCCGTGTCAAGATCGACACCAGCAAGGTCAACCAGAAGAATATTCTCTTCGACCGGCGTGATCGGAACATCCTTCAATCCCCAGATGTTTAACTTCTCGCTTAATATCGCCTCTGTCGTCTCCTGGGTCTCTTTTGTTACGGTCTCCGTAAACTCGAGGTTCCCTCTGGCATCTGTTGCAATCGAGCCGCCGACATCGGAGAGCGCGTCTGATAACTCGCTCTTGCTGACTGCGGATCTGATCTCATACATATCGCTACCAAGATACAGCACCTCACAGTCCAGTTGCTCTGAAAGATATTTCCGGATCACAGTTTCCTTGTTTATTGTGAGTGTGACCTCGCTTCCATCAACATACGCGTTTCCGTAACCAACCGCATCAACATCATCCTTTGTGGGTGGATCTTGCGTCCTGAATATAACTTCGTCGTCGGATGCCTCGATGATCTCGATGTCTCCAAACGCATCAGAATATTTTTTTTCGATGATCTGTGCAGGATCAGCCTTGACTCCGGCGATCGCGCCCTCTAACTTAAGCTGGAGGCTTGTCCCGCCTTCAAGATCAAGCCCGTATTGCAGGTTAGACGAAAAACCGCCGTCGTGACTGTTGTAAGCCGGGTGAATTGCGATCAGGGAGATCAGCATGGCTGCGACGAATATGATGACCCTGATATCCTTGTGTAGTTTCATGTTCTTCGCCCCCGTGGCTTTGACAGGTGCCATTTCAGTATTCCGGTGTTAAGCATCCATGTATTCATCAGGTCAGCCGCTAGACCGAAGAGAAGAACGGCTGAGATGTCGCTTATGATGCTGATCTGCGGAAACGACGGGACTATGAGGTAGGAATACGTTGAAACAAAATACATCATCAGAAGCGCGGCAAGCGTTGTGCCGGTCATGGTAAGCCCGGTTGTCATCGCGCTTGTGACCTTGTCATCGAGGTTGCCACGTCGTTTGAGAAGCCTTGTCGTGAGAAGAATATCGCTGTCAACTGAGTACCCGATCAGCATCAGAAGGGCTGCAATGGTTCCAAACGAGAGTTCGATGCCCATTATCACTATGAATGCGGCTGCAATCACGATATCTGAGAATGCAGAGACTACGACCGCAACCGAAGGCACAATCGTCCGAAATATCAGGAAAACCACGATCGCCATGAGGCAGAATGACACTATGATTGCTTTTATCGCCTGTCCCTGCAGTGCTTTTGCATATACCGGGTCTGCCTGCTTAATCTCTGGTGTTGCATACTCGTAATCTGTGTTGACCTTCTCAACAAGTGATTTTTCCATGTCGTCCTCCATCGGACCGAATCTCAGCATCCTGCGATTGCCTGATTTGCTCACACCGGTGAGTGGATAATCGGCAAACGCGAGTTTTAAAGCGTCATCGGACGAGTCTACTGTGGCAAGCTCAATGATCGTACCCCCTTCAAACTGGAATCCGAGACGTACTGGTGAGCCGGTGGCTACATACATCCCGCCAAGGACTAGTAGTGCAAGTGCAAGCACGATCAGTGGTGGGATGACCAGTTGCTCTGGTTTATGCGTTCTTATGTATGTGTCAAACCTTGCTACAAGATTTTTTATGTTACCCATTTATTGGTTTCTCCTTAAATCAAATCGCATCGGCAATCAGTTGCGCCACACTGATCCCGCTCACACTCCGATCAAGCGTGTCTGTCGCCATAATCCCTTCGATGCCCGCAGAGAAGATGCGTGTGGCTGCATTGCGAGCGAGAACCGGGTGAACACACGCGACAAACACCCTGTCTGCGCCGTTTTCCCGGAGTAAATCCGACGTTTTCACAATCGTGCCCCCGGTCGAGATGATATCATCCAGTATAACCGCATCTTTTCCGGAAACATCGAGTTTCTTTGTCTTTATTGTCACATTATCCCCACTATGGCGGGTTTTTTCTATGTAATCGAAGTCAGCGTCAAGATACTCAGCCACAGATCGTACGAGATCGATAGCGCCCTTGTCAGGTGCGATGATGACCGGACTGTCCAATTTGTCCGTCTTTGTTTTCATCGATGCAAGATGTGCCCCGATCGCAGGTGCGGCATCAAGATCGGTGGCGTCTGCATCAAAATACTGAAGCACACCCCTGTTGTGAACATTTATGGTAAACACCCGGTCAGCCGTGATTGCGCGTGCAAGCGCCCGTGCACTCACAGACTCCCCCGACTTGAACCGGCGATCCTGCCGCGCGTAACCGAAATAAGGGATGACCACATCGATCCTGCCTGCGGCGTCACATGCATCGATCAGTTGCAAGAGTGCGATATAATCAGAATCGGCAGGCGTTGACTGGATGATCACGACGTGATCCTCGTTATCATTGGTATCAGGTACGCAAAGGTACTGCTCCCCATCAGGAAAGCGAAAAAATTCAGTGCCTGCCAGGCGGCATTGCATTGAGCGGGCGACATTGCCTGCAAGCACCTGGGAAGAGGGTCCGGGTATGATGTACATCGACGTTTCCATTCTAAGTTCTCACTATGTAGCGTTGGTTTGATGGCATTAATACCTTTTGATTGTGAGGCGGTTTGGGCTGAGAGTTTGGGACCGATTTTTACTCGCAAACTTCTCACCAAACTTTTGGTAGTGTGCGACATCGAGAGTAATACAGATTCCTGACAAGCAAGATGCGCACACCAAAAATCATCACAGAGTTCCGTGATCAGACGCTGCAGGGATTCGTAACCCTGGACACGAAATACGGAAGAATATCTGATAATATGGAGCGGCTCATCGATGAGATGCGAAAACGAGAGAAAGGAGACGCGTGAATCGATGGCGAAGCTGACAGATGCGATCCTCGAACTCGCGAGATCAAGGGAACAGAAGTGACGAATCAGTCGTCGATCAGCTTCAGGACACTTTTTTCGAGCTTTGTTTGATCTTCAATCCGGAGCCTTCGCCACAAGAATGCTTATGTGACTTCATCCCCGCTACAAGTAACGGGGTCTTCTGCCGCGTATCTATAAAATCTCCGAGAAGTCTTGAGGTGGTGCTGTGCCGGCAGGTTGTTTGCTGATTCCTCTCGGATTACCAGAGTAGTCACAAAACCGTAGCAATAGCTTAAATTATGAACAGAGCATACGCATATATGCAGGTAAAGTAACCAGATACAGGAGGAGGCTTATAATGGGTGCGGACATCAGGGACACACGTTTCAATGAATTCAGAGTCACAGCAGGAAATGCCGGCACCTCCATCTATGTCTCGCATGTAAAGGTCGCGGCAGCAGATGCTAATATAATGCGGATCGCGAAATGCATTCTGTTGGGGGGTGGCACATGCCCGAATACGTAGCGGATTCATCGGTCTTCATCCTTGGGATGCCGCTGCCACAATCACCCCTGAACCAAACCGTCACCACACCTGATGTTTTTCGGGAACTAAAGGACATGCGATCAAAGATGGCGTTTGAGGCGGCGGTGGACCATGGGCTGCGGATTGAGCAGCCGCTGCCGCACCTTGTTTCCGAGGTCTGCGATCGTGCGAGAGCCACTGGTGACTTTGAGCGGCTGTCTGAGACTGACATCGGTCTGCTGGCAAAAACCCTTGAATACGGTGGCATCCTCTGCACCGACGATTATGCGATCCAGAACGTAGCAGAGAGTCTTGGCATCAGAACAGAACCGATTGTGCAGGAACACATCAAGGAGACTTTCGAATGGGGCAGGCGGTGCACGGGCTGTGGCAAGCGGTTTGAGGGCAGTGGTCAGGTATGCCTGATCTGCGGGAGCCGCCTTGTGGGTTACAGGAAAAAGAGAATGAGGATTTGAGATGACGGCAATCATTGGCATTGATATCGGTGGCGCAAATACAAAAGTCGCGTCAGCCGACGGAACGATCACTGAGATACACTACATACCACTTTGGAAGGATACGACGCTTCCCCGCATGCTATCGGATATTGCAGGGCGGATACAGCCTGCGATGGTGGGGGTCGTGATGACTGGCGAACTTGCGGACTGTTTTGAGAGCAAGATTCAGGGCATACGGTTCATCTGTGATGCGGTGGACGATGCATTCTCAGAGAGCAAGATATATTATCTTAACAATATATGCGAATTCACTGGTAGCCCTGATGCAAGCCTTGCTGCGGCAAACTGGGCGGCGTCGGCAGGTTTTCTTGCACAGGACTACGACTGTGTCTTCGTGGATGTCGGCAGCACGACAACGGACATCATCCCGATCGCAGGAGGCGTTGCATGCGCCGGCGGAACCGACTTTGAGCGGCTGCGGCGGGATGAACTCCTGTATTCGGGCGTTCTCCGGACGAATGTCGCAACGCTTCTGGATCGGGTCGTTATGGGCAGCGCCCGGTGCCGGGTATCGTCAGAGCTCTTTGCGATGACGGGGGATGTGTATCGCGTGCTTGGAATGATCGAGGACTCAGATTACACCTGCGAAACCCCGGATCACGCCGGAACAACAGTTGAGGAGTCGATTCGCAGGCTTGCACGGGTTGTCTGTGCAGATACTGACGAGATCAGCGAATATGCGATGTACGAGATTGCAGAACAGGTGCGAGATGCGCAGGTGCGAGAGCTTGGAATAGCGATCGACGCTGTTTTGAAGCGACATGGGCTGGATCATGTCATCGGCACCGGGGTCGGCGAGTTTCTGATCAAGGATGCGGTGGATGAGATTGGCAGCGTTCCGTGCTCCTTTATCTCTGATATGTACGGAGCAGATGTATCAAAGGTGTTTCCGGCGTATGCCGCTGCAAAACTGGTTGAATCTCAACTTTGAAACCACAAAGAAACAACCGCAACTATTCGATTGTTCCCTGAATTCCAAAAAACCGGACGAGGTGGTGGAAGAAAAGACTGCTCCTGTTCGCAGCGCGGTTTGGCATGGTTTCAGACCGAACCATTCCCTGGGTGGGCGCGCTACAGGACACTTTTTATTATTTTCTGGGACGATTCGAAAACCGCAGAGGGACGGGAGAGAGAAACAACACCCCTCTGCGATCCTCAGCGTCCTCTGCGGTTAATCTTTTTTTGCCATGATCCACTTATCCGGAAGAAATTAAAAAGTCTCTTAAATTGGTTCTTCATGATTATTTTCTTATCCATATACTTAATCCCAAATTATTTTTCGTTCGATTCAACAGATGAGGCATATAATTCAGTGAAGAGCAGCCATAACCTTAACAAACATCGGCACCCCGCCCCCGCACCCTCCACTCCCGCACCTTGTCCTCGATCACCAGAATCGCGGGAACCATGAAGAGCGCGGCAAAGAAGCAGAATATCACGCCAAGCGAGAGCGTTCGCCCGAGCCTATCGACCGCGAGAAGCGACGCAAGCGTGAGCGACGCAAAGCAGACCGTGGTCGTGGCGGTGGCTGAGAAGAGCGAATCCCCAACGTTCGTAACAGCGATCACGACCGCATCCTCAATTTTATGGCTCCTCCTCTCAACTTTTATCCGGTGAACCAGGTGGATGCTGTAGTCGATCCCGATTCCCATGACCATCGTGAATATCGTGACCGAGAGCGGAGTGAACGGCAGATCAATGAGTCCCATCGTGCTGATCGTCCAGACGAGAGCTATAACGATCGGGGTGATCGCGATGAGACCGACAAGTGCCGACCGGTAGAAGAGCGACGACACAACAAAGACCAGTATGAACCCGGCAATTGTCGTAAGCCCCATCTCAGCCTCCATCTGCTCGCCCATCGCAGAATCCATCGGACCCATTCCTGTGAGATGAACGCTCACACCATCCGGAAACGAGACCGTCCCTACCTCCTGCTCGATTACGGGCATATCAGTAGATTCTATCGACGCTCCAGCGACATCTAATCTCATAACAGAATAATCCCTGTTAAATTTCGATCTGATTCCCGGATTCTCTTCGATTAGCTTCTTGCTCGTGTAAAGCGTCTGCGGCAGATGCCCGTCGTTTGCAGCGATCATCGCAAACGTGGCAGAGTCCACGGTCTCAACGATCTCTGTTGCGCCAAAGACCATGGCAAGCCTGTGAACAGACTTAAGCACTGCCGGGTCTGCGAGATCGCTCACGGTTCCGGCGTTGTCAAGGATGATTGCAACGGTCACAGTATCGGTTCCCGAGTAGTCAGACCACATCGACTGGAACGCCGCGATTATGGCGCAGTCCTCAGGTATCCAGTTCTCGTTTGACTCATCCATCCGCGACTGCGTTGAAAACGGCGCAATTGCTGCTGTCAGGGCAAGAGCGATCACAATCACGAGAACCGGCGACCGTGCCTGGAAGAGCGCGAGGCTCTTAAGAGCGTACCTAACGATCCCGTCGCCGCCTGCACTGTTTTCCCCGCAAACCGCCCGTTCTTCGGTGTGCTTGAACGCCGCACCCATATACTTTCTTTCGAGGACAAGAAGCGGCGGGAGAATGATCAGAACCGCGAGAAACGCATAAGCAATCCCCGTTGTCAGCAAAAACCCCATCTTCGCGTTCATCGGCATCTTACCAAACGCCATCGCAACGAAACCAGCCATCGTGGTTACAGCGCTCGCGAAGAGCGGAGGAGCGATCGATGAGACCGATTCTGCGAGCGGGAAGTCGTGATCCTCCCGGAGCAGCTCAAAGAACCGGTGTGTGATATGGATGCTGTAATCGATCCCCATCCCAACGATCATCGCGCCAAGACCAACCGTAATAGACGCAAGTTCGATACCGATATACCCCATCGTCCCTGCAGTCCAGATCACCGACACAAAGACCGGGATCAGCGAGAGAAGTGCGGTTACCGGGTGCTTGAGCAGCCGCCAGAGGATGAGCCAGACAAAGATCATGGAGAACGCCATCGTCACCAGCAGATCGCTTGCAATCAGGCTCATGATGAGGTTCATGGTCGAGGGACCCCCCGAGATGATCGCTTTTATGCCGATCGGGGTGGGGGTCTGGTCGATGTCGTTGTATATCTCTTCTTCAAGGTCATTGAGCAAGTCCATGTCGCCGTTGATGTTTGCGTCGATGTAGACAACAGTTGAGCTGTATTCCCGGTTCACAAAGCGTCTTGCGACGTTTTCTTCCGCAACCGCCCGTATCACAGCAGGATCGGTCGGAACCTCGCCGTTGTTTGCTGCTTTCAAGATGTCTGCGAAGCTCGTCACGCTCTCGATGTTCTTCTCCGCTGCGATCGATCGGGAGAGGATATCAAGATACTCGGCTACACGCGGGTCGCGGATGTCTGTTACGGCATTAGGGTCGTCGCAGTTGTAATCAAGCTCGATTAAGAGGAGCATGATGTCTGTTGACCCAAAATCGCTTGATAGCAGGTTTTGAGTCAGGATGCAGTCCGTATCATCGGCAAGCATACCCTCAAACGCTGGATCCAGCTGCACATTGAGGGCGCCGTCTGCCATGACTGCCGTTACGATGAGGACCACGAGCAGGATCAGCACAGGGTACTTCTCCTGCAGATTGGCGAGATTTCTGATCTGTTTTTTTGTGTTCATGGGTTGTGTGTCTGTGTTTATCACGGATACGTACGCTTTCCGAACATGTTTAATGTCATGGGGTAAGAACCACGAGATTACACGAGAT